>NZ_JBHWDU010000016.1:0-125052 GCF_042734825.1 Kitasatospora sp. NPDC059648
CGCCCGGTTACATTCCGAACCCGGAAGCTAAGCCTCACAGCGCCGATGGTACTGCAGGGGGGACCCTGTGGGAGAGTAGGACGCCGCCGAACAATCATTCAGAAAAGCCCCTGATCCATCGGATCAGGGGCTTTTCGCATTTCCCAGGCAGGCGAGGCCGACGAGGCAGGCACGGCCGGACACCTCGGGGAAAATCTTGGCCAGTTGTGTCGAGAATCCGTGGCCGGCTCCGTCCCCGGGGTGGACGCGGCCACAATGGGTCGCACCAGCACCGAGGAGAAGACGATGGCCAAGTACCTGCTGCTCAAGCACTACCGGGGCGCTCCGACCGCGGTCAACTGCACGCCGATGGACCAGTGGACCCCGGAGGAGGTCACGGCGCACATCACGTACATGCAGGACTTCGCCGCCCGGCTGGAGAAGACCGGCGAGTACGTCGACGGTCAGGCGCTGGCACCGGAGGGGGCGTGGGTCCGGTACGACGGCGAGGGCCGTCCGCCGGTGACCGACGGTCCGTTCGCCGAGACCAAGGACCTCATCGCCGGCTGGATGGTGATTGACGTCGACAGCTACGAGCGTGCCGTCGAACTGGCCGGAGAGCTGTCGGCTGCCCCCGGTGCCGGGGGGAAGCCGATCCACGAGTGGCTGGAACTGCGCCCGTTCCTGGCCATGCCGTCGACCACCGCCGAGTGCCATCTGCGATGACGGAGGCCAACGGAGGCCACGCGATGGACGAGGCCCTGATCCGGAGCCTCACGCCCGCCGTGCTCGGTGTCCTCGTCCGCCGCGGAGCGGATTTCGCGGCGGCCGAGGACGCCGTGCAGGAGGCGTTGATCGAGGCGGTTCGCGGCTGGGGAGCCGGTTCGCCGCAGGACCCGAAGGGCTGGCTGGTCACCGTCGCCTGGCGGAAGTTCCTCGACCGGGCCCGGGCGGACACCGCCCGCCGCCGTCGGGAGGAGCTCGTCGACCGGGAGCCGGAGCCCGGGCCCGCGGCCGCGGCGGACGACACGCTGCGGCTCTACTTCCTCTGTGCCCACCCGTCGTTGACGCCGTCCTCGGCGGTCGCGCTCACCCTGCGCGCGCTCGGCGGGCTGACCACCCGCCAGATCGCCCAGGCCTATCTGGTGCCCGAGGCGACCATGGCGCAGCGGATCAGCCGGGCCAAGCGGACCGTGTCCGCCGTCCGGTTCGATCGGCCGGGCGACGTCGCCACCGTGCTGCGCGTCCTCTACCTGGTCTTCAACGAGGGCTACTCGGGCGATGTCGACCTCGCCGCCGAGGCGATCCGGCTCACCCGGCAGCTGGCGGCGGTGATCGACCACCCCGAAGTGGCGGGTCTGTTGGCGCTGATGCTGCTGCACCACGCCCGGCGGGCTGGCCGCACGGCGCCCGACGGCAGTCTGGTGCCGCTCGCCGAGCAGGACCGCAGCCGTTGGGACAGCGGGCTGATCGCCGAGGGCGTCGGGATCCTCCAGGCGGCCCTCGCCCGGGACCGGCTGGGCGAGTTCCAGGCCCAGGCGGCGATCGCGGCGCTGCACGCGGACGCGCCCACCGCCGGGGAGACCGACTGGGTGCAGATCGTCGAGTGGTACGACGAGTTGGAGCGCCTGACGGACAGTCCGGTGGTCCGACTGAACCGTGCGGTGGCGGTCGGTGAGGCCGACGGGGCGCGTGCCGGGCTCGCGGCGCTGGGAGCGGTGGACGAGTCCCTGCCGAGGTACGCGGCGGTGGCGGCGTACCTCCACGAGCGCGACGGGGACCTGAGGACGGCCGTCCGGTTGTACGTCGAGGCGGCTCGGCGGGCGTCCAACCTCGCCGAGCGCGACCACCTGACGCGTCAGGCGGCCCGGCTCAACACGAGGCTCGAAGACGCTGGGAGGGAGTGAGGTTCAGAGCCGGCCCGCGGCCTTCAGCGCCAGGTAGGTGTCCGCCAGCGCCGGGGCGATCTGGGCGGGCGGGGCGTCGAGGACGGTGACGCCGTGCCGGGTGAGGCGGTCGGCGGTGTGGCGGCGGTCGGCGCGGGTCTGTTCGGCAGCGGCGGCGCCGTAGACGGCCTCGACGGTGCCCCGACCGGTGGCCAGCACGTCCAGGTGCGGGTCGGAGACCGAGGCGAGGACGACCTCGTGCCGCTTGGTGAGCAGCGGCAGCAGGGGCCGCAGGCCGTCCTCGACGGGGGCCGCGTCGAGACCGGTGAGCAGGACGACCAGCGAGCGGTGCGGTGCCATCTTGAGTGCGGTGGAGACCAGGGAGCGCATGTCGGTCTCGTGCAGGGCGGGCTCCAGCAGGGCCATCGCGTTGGTGAAGGCCGGCAGGATCTCGCTCGGCGAGCTGCCGACGACCGCGGCGCGCTTGTGGGCGTCGTGGGCGAGCAGGTCGACCCGGTCGCCCGCGCGGGTGGCGAGGGCGGTGAGCAGCAGGGCGGCGTCGAGGGCGGCGTCCAGGCGGGGGGCGTCGCCGACGCGGCCGGCCGAGGTGCGTCCGGTGTCGAGGACGACGAGGATGTGCCGGTCGCGCTCGGGGCGCCAGGTGCGGACGGCGACGGTGTGGCGGCGGGCGCTGGCGCGCCAGTCGATGGAGCGGACGTCGTCGCCGGGCAGGTACTCCCGCAGCGAGTCGAATTCGGTGCCCTGGCCGCGGGTCAGCACCGAGGTGCGGCCGTCGAGTTCGCGCAGCCGGGCGAGCCGGGAGGGCAGGTGCTTGCGGCTGTGGAACGGGGGCAGGGCGCGGACCGTCCAGGGGACGTGGTGTGAGCCCTGGCGGCCGGCCAGGCCGAGCGGGCCGAGCGACCGGACGGTCACCCGGTGGGCGTGGTGGTCGCCGCGGCGGCTCGGGGCGAGCACGGAGACGGCGCGACGCCGTTCGCCCCCGGGGACGGTGAGGGTGTGTCGGGAGGCGGTCTCGGCGGTGCCGGGGCGCCAGGCGGAAGGGGCCCAGGCGTCGCGCATCAGGGCGCGCAGGGGCCGTCCGGAGGGGTTGGTGACGGTCAGTTCGACGGAGGCGGTGTCGCCGAGCCGGACGGTGGTGGTGCCGCCCCGGACGATCCGCAGGCTGCGGACGGGCGCGGCGAGCACCAGGTCGGCCAGGACGGCGAGCAGGACCGCGCCGGTGACGGCCCCGATTCCGGCCCAGGAGGGCAGCAGGAGGCCCACGAAGAGCGCGCCGAGCGCGGCGATCAGGGCGGTTCGCCCGGTGAGGGCCATGCGGGTGCGCTCCTTCGGAAGCCCGTGGTCGGAGGGGCCGTGGGTTCGGCGGCGGCGAGACGCCCGGTACGCCGGCGGGCCTGGGTCAGCGGGGGGCGGGCGTCTGGGCGAGGACGGCCTGGATGACGGAGTCGGCGGTGACGCCTTCCATCTCGGCCTCGGCGCGCAGCGCGACGCGGTGCCGCAGGGTGGGCAGGGCGAGCGCCTTGACGTCGTCGGGGGTGACGTAGTCCCGTCCGGCGAGCCAGGCCCAGGCGCGCGAGGCGGCGAGCAGGGCGGTGGCACCGCGCGGGGAGACGCCGATGGACAGCGACGGGGACTGCCGGGTGGCCCGGCAGAGGTCGACGATGTAGGCGAGGACCTCGGGGGAGACGGTCAGCCCGGCGATCTGCTCGCGGGCGGCGGCGAGGTGCTCGGGCCCGGCGACGGGGCGGACGCCGGCCGCGGCGAGGTCCTTGGGGTCGAAGCCGGACGCGTGCCGGGACAGGACCTGGAACTCCTGGTCGCGGTCGGGCAGCGGCAGGATCAGCTTGAGCAGGAAGCGGTCGAGCTGGGCCTCGGGCAGCGGGTAGGTGCCCTCGTACTCGACCGGGTTCTGGGTGGCGGCGACCAGGAACGGGACGGGCAGCGCGCGCGGCTCGCCGTCCACGGTGACCTGCCGCTCCTCCATGGCCTCCAGCAGGGCGGCCTGGGTCTTGGGCGGGGTGCGGTTGATCTCGTCGGCGAGCAGCAGGTTGGTGAAGACCGGGCCGGGCTGGAAGGAGAACTCGGCGGTGCGGGCGTCGTAGACGAGCGAGCCGGTGACGTCGCTGGGCATCAGGTCGGGGGTGAACTGGATGCGCTTCGTCTCCAGGCTGAGTGCCGTGGAGAGGGTGCGGACCAGCAGGGTCTTGGCGACGCCGGGGACGCCTTCGAGCAGCACGTGGCCGCCGCAGAGCAGGGCCACCACGAGGCCGGTGACGGCGGCGTCCTGGCCGACCACGGCCTTGCCGATCTCCGCGCGCAGGGCGGTCAGCGCGGTGCGCGGGTCGGTGGCGGGGGTAGCGGGTGCCGTGCCGGGGGTGATGCGGAGCTGGGCGGTCGCCTGTTCGGTCACGGGTTCCGTACCTGCCTTTCGAGGGCGTCGAGGTCGTCGGCGAGCCGCAGCAGCGCGGCGTCGTCGGTCGGGGGCGGGCCGTAGAGCAGGGCCCGGACGTCCCCGGCGGGTCGTTCGGGGAGGCGGCCGGCGACGGCCGCGCAGAGCGCTTCCGGCTCGGGGGCGCCGGCCTGGAGCGGGACGCCCAGGGCGGGGGCGAGGCGGTGGGCGGCGGCGCGGCGCAGGGCCTGGGCGGCGCGGCCGTGGGCCTTGGCCCGCCGGTAGAGGCGGGCGCGGCCCTCGGTGGTCTCGGCGGCGCGGACCACCACGGGAAGGTTCTCGCTGACCACCGGGCCGAGCCGGCGGGCGCGCCAGAGGGCGGCGAGCGCCGCGGCGACGGCGAGCTGGTAGAAGGCCCAGTGCCAGCCCTTCGGGATGTAGTCGCCGAAGGACTTGTGCTGGGTGCCCTCGGCGACCGGCGCGGTGTAGTCGGGCAGGTGCCAGGTGAGGCGGGGCTGCGAGCCGAGCAGGCCGAGCGCGAGCGAGGCGTTGCCGCCCTCGGCGAGCTCGTCGTTGCCCAGGAACTGGCCGCTGCCGAGCACGACGACGTCGCCGCCCCCGCTCGGGGTGCGGACCAGCGGGTAGCCGTGGCCGTGCGGGTAGCAGCCGTCGCCGCGGCTGCCGCTGGTGTAGAGCATGCCGCCCATGGAGGCGCTGCCGGCCCGGAGGGCCTCGGGGAGCGAGCAGGCCGGCTGGGTGTCGCGGACGGATGCGAACGGCACGCCGCCGGCCTCGTCGGCGGTGCGGATGCCGGGGGCGAGGGCGCCGAGGGCGGCCGGGCCCGGGGCGATCAGGACCAGCCGCTGGTGCCGGGCGGCGGCGATTCCGCGCAGCTGGGCCGGGCTGAGCAGGTCGGGTTCGGGCAGCACCAGGGTGTCGGCGCCGTTCGCGGCGGCCGCGGGGTCGGTGCCGAGTTCGACCGTGACGCCCTGGCGTTCGAGCAGTGCGACGACGGCGTGGGAACCGTCGGCGTCGTAGGAGCGCGGGTCGAGCGGCGGGTAGCGGTGGCCGCGGTTGAGGACCGCGATGCCGACGGCGGCGACCAGCAGGACGGCGAGGAAGACCAGGTACCAGCGGGCGCGGCGGACCAGGCCGCGTCCGGTGGGGGCGAGGCTGGTCGGCGCGGCGTCGGCGGCGGGTCGTTCGGCGGGCTGTTCGGCGGCGGGGGGAGCCGGGGCGGTGCTGGTCATGCCGCTCCTCCCGCGGTCGAGGTCGGGGTCGGGACGGAGGCCGCGGCGGAGGCGTGGGCGAGGACCGGGCGGGCGCTTTCCAGCGTCCGGTCGAGGTCCAGCAGCAGCTGGTAGGCGGCCTGGTCGGCGGTGCGCTCGCCGTACGCGACGTCGTCGAAGGTGCGGGCGGCCGCGGCCAGCGCGGCGGCGTGCTCGGGCAGGGCCCGGCCGGCCTCGGCAGCGGCCTCGTCGGCGGTGCGGCCCGGGCGGGCGTCGAGCAGGGTGCGCTCCTCCAGGGCCCGGACCAGCGCGCGCATCTGCTCGCGGACGGCCTCGGACCAGCGGCCCGCGGCGGCGTGCCCGGCGGCGTCCGCCCGGTAGTGGCCGGCGCTGCGCGGGCCGTCGGAGCCGTACACGCCCAGGACGGTGCGGGCGGCGCGCTTGGGCGCGCCGAGGCGCCACCAGAGGGCGGCGCCGATCACCGCGGCGACGACCAGGAAGAGCACCAGCCCGGTGGTGCCGTCGGTGCCGTCGCCGGAGATGCTGCCCATGGCGCGGTCGATGTGGTCCCAGATCCAGTCGACGACGCGTTCCAGGACGGTCGGGTCGTTCTTGTGGTACTCGGCGTTGAGCAGCTCGTCGCGGGCGGCGTCGCGGGCCGGGTCACGCGGAACGGTGACCGGGGCGCCGGCGGCGGCGAGGAGCCTGTCCCCCCAGATAGGCATCCGGTTCAGTGCCTCGCCGAGGTCTGGTCGGCCTGGCCGTTCCCGCCCTGCTCGGGCGTGGCGGCGGCGCGGGCGAGCTCGATGTCCAGGGCCTCGCGGCGGATCCGCTGGTCGATGTAGACCAGCACGCCGACGGCGGCCAGGAACGGGGTGCTCAGGGAGGAGGCGATGATCCCGGCGATCGCGGTCAGCACCATCATGCCGACGGACTGCTGGGAGGAGTCGCCGAAGCGGTCGATGGAGCCGAAGCCCAGTGCCAGGCCGATGAAGCGGAACGGGATGACCAGGGTTGCCCCGACGATCCCGGCCAGGAGCCGGCTCAGCAGGACGATGCCGAAGATCCGCCACCACGAGCCGCGGGCCAGTCGGCGCGAGCGCGACAGGGCCGTCACCACGCCCTGCTTCTCCAGCATCAGCGCGGGAGCGGCCAGGCTGTAGCGGATGAGCAGCCAGAGGCCGACCGGCACGGTCAGCAGGCCGACCAGGAACAGCAGGGACACGGTCGCGGGGTTGTCGGCGCCGCCGGCCCGGTAGCCGAGCAGCGGGGTGAAGCCGAGCACCACCACGCCGCCGCTCATCAGGGTGGTGAGCACGGTGAGCCCGAGCAGCTGCAGCAGCCGGGGGCGGGCGTCGCGCCAGGCCTCCCCGGCGGTCACCGAGCGGCCGAGGACGGCCCGGCTGACCACGATGGTGAGCAGTGCGACGGCGAGCGCGTCGAGCAGCAGCGTCAGCGGCAGGCTGGCGAGCAGGGTGAGGAGCTGGGTGGAGGCGCCGGTCCGGCCCCTCACCAGCAGTTCGGCGACGAAGGTGCCGGCCTGGTCGACGACGGCGATGCCGAGCGAGAGGGTGAGGGCGGTGCGCCAGTGCCGGCGCACGGTGGTGACGGCGCCGTCGAGCAGCTCGCCGACGCTGAGCGGGCGCAGCGGGATGACGCCGGGCCGGGGGCTGCGCGCGGCGTCCCAGCCGTACGGGTCGCGGCCGGGCGTCTGCCCGCCGCGGTTCGGCTGTCCGTACTGGGCGCCCCAGCCGGGGTTGATCCGAGGGGGTGCCGACGGCCCGGGCACGGCGGCGGGCGCGTCGGCCGGGGGCCGGGCGCCGTCGCGGGGCGGCTCGGACGAGCTGGGCGAGGCCCAGCCCGGAGTGTCGGTCATCACTGCTCCTCGGAGGGGCCGTTCTGGGCGCGGATCCGGGCGGATCTTCCGCCCGCGCGCAGCGCCCATCGTGCCATGGGGCCCGGAGACGCCCCAGGGGTATCCGGTTGCTGATCGGCAACGGGGCCCGCCGGGGGGTCGGACGGCGGGTTCCGGACCGTTCGGAGGCTCTCTGACTAGGGCTATTCGCCCGGTATGGCCGGAATTCGACGGCCGGGGACTTGGCCGTTGTGGAGCATTGGCACTGCTGTGCGGCAGGTCACAATCCGGTAATGAGAAGATGGATGCATGAAGGGACGCGTCCTCGTCGTTGATGACGACTCCGCACTGGCCGAGATGCTCGGCATCGTGCTGCGTGGTGAGGGTTTTGAGCCGTTTTTCGTCGCGGATGGGGACAAGGCGCTAGCCGCGTTCCGGGAGAGCAAGCCCGACCTGGTCCTGCTCGACCTGATGCTGCCCGGCCGGGACGGCATCGACGTGTGCCGGCAGATCCGGGCCGAGTCCGGCGTCCCGATCGTCATGCTGACCGCGAAGACCGACACGGTCGACGTCGTGGTGGGCCTGGAGTCCGGCGCCGACGACTACGTCACCAAGCCGTTCAAGCCCAAGGAGCTGGTGGCCCGGGTGCGTGCCCGGCTGCGCCGCGCCGAGGAGCCGACGCCCGAGCAGCTGACCATCGGCGACCTGGTGATCGACGTGGCCGGCCACTCGGTGAAGCGGGACGGGCGCAGCATCCCGCTGACCCCGCTGGAGTTCGACCTGCTGGTCGCGCTGGCCCGCAAGCCCTGGCAGGTGTTCACCCGCGAGGTGCTGCTGGAGCAGGTCTGGGGCTACCGCCACGCGGCGGACACCCGTCTGGTCAACGTGCACGTGCAGCGACTGCGCTCCAAGATCGAGAAGGATCCGGAGCGCCCCGAGATCGTGGTGACCGTCCGCGGCGTCGGCTACAAGGCCGGACCCAGCTGACGTGACGGACCGGGCTGAGGGCACCCCGTCGGGTTCCGCGACCGACGGGGCGGGGGCCGTGCGCGGGGACGTGCTGAGTTCGACCACCCGCCGCCGTCGCGGCCCCTCCGGGATCTTCGGCCTGATGAAGCGTCAGCTACGCCGTCCTGCGCGCAAGGTGGCCGTGCTGTACCGCCGGTCGATCCAGGTGCGCGTGGTCGCGGTGTCCCTGCTGGCCTCCATCGCGGTGGTCCTGGTGCTGGGCGTGGTCGTGGTGGCGCAGGTGCGCAACGGCCTGCTCGACACCAAGATCGACGCCGCCCGGGCGCAGGCCCGGATCGGCTTCCAGGTCGAGCAGAAGAAGATCGACGAGGCCCGGGACCAGACCCTGCGGGGCGCCGTCGACCCGATCACCGGCGAGACCGGCACCTGGCTGCTGCGCCAGGTCAACGACCTGGCCGCGAGCGGGCAGACGGTCTACTCGGTGATCGCGATGGCTCCCGGCACCGGGGCGGTCGTCCCCGACAGCGCCGGTTTCGCACCGCGGTACTCGGGCGACATCCAGCCCAGCAGCGTCCCGGACACCCTGCGCGCCAAGCTCATCGAAGAGCCCGGCCAGATGTTCGACCAGCCGACCCGGATCCACCGCTCGCCCGAGGGCGGCGGCAAGAGCGAGCCCGGCCTGGCCCTCGGCATGCAGTTCGTCGGCCCGGCCAACACCAGCTACCAGCTGTTCTACGTGTTCTCCTTCGGCCAGGAGACCGACACCCTCAACCTGATCACCGGCACCCTGGCGACCGCCGGCGTGTTCGTGGTGATCCTGATGGGCGGCATCGCCTGGGTCGTGGTGCGCCAGGTGGTCACCCCGGTGCGGATGGCCGCCGGCATCTCCGAGCGGCTCGCCGACGGGCACCTGGAGGAGCGGATGAAGGTGACCGGGACGGACGACATCGCCCGTCTCGGGGAGTCGTTCAACCGGATGGCCAACGCCCTCCAGGCGCAGATCCGCCAGCTGGAGGAGCTGTCCCGGGTGCAGCGGCGCTTCGTCTCGGACGTCTCGCACGAACTGCGCACCCCGCTGACCACGGTCCGGATGGCCGCCGACCTGATCTACGACAGCCGCGAGGACCTGGACCCGATGGCGGCCCGCTCGGCGGAACTGCTGCAGGGCCAGCTGGACCGCTTCGAGTCGCTGCTCGCCGACCTGCTGGAGATCAGCCGCTTCGACGCCGGCGCTGCGATCCTGGACGCCGAACCGGTCGACCTGCGGGAGATCGTCGGCCGGGTGGTGGAGGCCGCCGACCCGCTGGCCCAGGCCAAGGGCAGCACCGTGGTGATCCGCGGCGACGGCGAGCCGGTGCTGGCCGAGGTGGACTCCCGCCGGATCGAGCGCATCCTGCGCAACCTGGTGGTCAACGCGCTGGAGCACGGCGAGGGCCGCGACGTGGTGGTCCGGCTGGGCTCGGCGGACGGCGCGGTCGCGGTCGGTGTCCGCGACTACGGCATCGGCCTCAAGCCCGGCGAGGCGTCCCGGGTGTTCCACCGCTTCTGGCGGGCGGACCCGTCCCGGGTGCGCACCACCGGCGGCACCGGCCTGGGCCTGTCCATCGCGGTCGAGGACGCCCACCTGCACGGCGGCTGGCTCCAGGCCTGGGGCGAGCCCGGCGGCGGCTCGCACTTCCGGCTGACCCTGCCGCGCACCCGCGGCGGCGAGATCAACCGGGCGCCGTTCCGGCTGGAGCCGGAGGACTCCCGCAACAACCGGGGCCTGGGCGCGTACGGCACGCCGTACCGCCGGGCGATCGCCCCGACCGGTTCGACGGCCATGGCCGCGGCCGAGGAGCAGGGCGAGGCGCCGGAGGGGTCCGGCAACGGGTTGGGCAGCGGGCTCGGCGGGGTGCTGAACATCGGCCCCGGGCTGGGCCGGAACCGGCTGCCGGAGGGGCCCCGCTCGGACCCCTCGGACGTGCGGACGGCGGGGGCCGGTTACGGCGCCACCGGCGCCCAGGTCATGGTGGACCCGACGCCGGGACGGCCGTCGGTGGCACAGCGGACGGCGGAGCCGGACGCGACGGGTGGGACGGACCTGGAGGGGTCGCAGCGTGCGAAGGACGAGCAACAGCACTGAGGCCGGCTGCGCACCGCGGCTCGTGGTGGTGGCCGGCGCGGTGCTCGGCGCCCTGGTGGCGAGCGGCTGCGCGGCCATGCCGGACTCCGGCGGCATAGCCAAGGTGGAGCTGTCGCAGGGCTCGGCCGACAAGAACCTGCAGGCCAGGGTGTTCCCGGTGGCACCGGCCAAGGGCGCCAAGCCGCGTGAGCTGCTGACCGGGTTCCTGGACGCGGTGACCGCGGACGAGGGGTACGAGACCGCGCGCAAGTACCTCACCGAGCACGCCGCCGCGACCTGGAACCCGGACGCGGGCATCCAGGTGCTCTCGGCCACGCAGATCGCGCCGGACCAGGTCGTCAACGACAAGGACACCGAGTACTCCGAAACGGTGTCCGGGCAGCTGCTGGCCACGGTCGACGAGAAGCGCTCGTACGTGATGGTGGCGGGGCAGAACAACAACAAGGTCCTCGACTTCACCTTCACGCGGGAGGACGGCGAGTGGCGGATCGCCCGGCTGCCCGCCGGCGTGATCATGAACGAGACCAACTTCCGGAACAGCTTCCGGCAGGTCGAGCGCTTCTTCTACACCGCCCCCGACCCGTCCGTGCCGGGCTCCGGCTCCGGCGGCCAGGAGGTGCTGATCGCCGACCCGATCTACCTGCGGCGACGGATCGACCCGCTGACCGCGGCCGCCAACGCGCTGGTCTCGGGGCCCTCCCACTGGCTCGCGCCGGTGGCCAGGACGGCCTTCCCGAGCGGCACCACCGTCGACAAGGTGGCCCTCGACGACAGCCGGGTCGCCCACGTGCAGCTCGGCGGCGCGGACCTGGGCGACGCGGCGGCCTGCCGCCGGATGGCGAACCAGCTCTACTACACCTTCGCCGACCAGGGGAAGGGGCAGGTCGACCGGCTGGAGCTGAAGGGCCAGCGCGGCTCCTGCACGGCCAGCCGCAACGACGACCAGGCCGTCGGCCCCGGCGCGCTGGCCGGCCGGCTGCCGGTCCAGCAGTACTACCAGCGCGCCGACAACGGCGTGCTGATGGTGGCCGACGAGGGCCGCAGCGGCGACCCGGTGCCCGGGGTGCTCGGCAAGCCGCACACGAACGGCACGCCCCAGCTGGGCACGGTCGCGGTCAGCCGGGACGGCTCCCAGGCCGCCGCGCTCTCGGACGACGGCCGCCAGCTCTACACGGTGCCGCTGGCGGCCGGCACGACGGCGCTGCCCGAGCCGGTGCTCAGCTCGCCGGTGAAGGCCGGCGCCAAGGACGACGGCCTCGCCTCGCCGACCTGGGACGGCCGCGGCGACCTCTGGGTGGTGGACCGCAACCCGCAGGCCCCGCGGGTGGTCCTGGTGCGCGGCGGAAAGTCGTACACCGTGCCGGTCGAGGGGCTGCTGACCGGGCAGACGGTGCAGGCCGTGAAGATCTCCTCGGACGGCGCCCGGATCGCACTGGTGGTCAAGTCGGCCGGTGTCCCGGGCAGTTCGCTGGAGTTCGGGCTGGTGGAGCACGGCGGAACGCCGGGTGCGCCGACCGCGAGGATCATCGGGGTCCGCCCGGGGGCGCCCTCGCTCACCGACGTCACCTCGGTGTCCTGGACGGAGACCGACCAGCTGCTGGTGCTCGGCAAGGAGGCCGACCGCCCCCAGCAGCTGTACTACATCAGCACCGACGGCTCGCAGAGCACGGACAGTCAGCTGCAGGCCGGCAACGGCATGCCGTCCTCCCCGCAGTCCATCTCGACGGCGGAGTCGCGCGGGTACCTCCTGGCCCAGCCCTGGCCGGTCCTCGCGGTGGCGGGCGGGACGGTCTACCGGCTGGTCAACAACCAGTGGCGGGAAGCCCAGTTGGTGGACAAGGCCCACTCGTACTTCTACGTCGGCTGAACCGGCGGGCCGACCGCCGGGCGCGCGGCCGTGCCCTCGGCCGGGCCTCAGTCCGCCGGCCGCGCCGCGGTGGCCGCGACCGTCGCGGCGGCCCGGGCCGGCAGCCCGGCGTCGGCCAGTGCCCGGGCGGCCTCGGCCAGGCTCGCCCCCGTGGTCACCAGGTCGTCCACCAGCACCGGCTGGCGGTCGGCCAGGCCGCGGCGGGCGCGCGGCAGGACGGTGAGCGCGCCGTGCAGGTTGCGCCGCCGCTCGGCGGCGTTCAGTCCGGTCTGGTCGGCGACCGGACGGGCGTGCCGCAGCAGCGGCGCGGCCCTGGCGTCCAGGCCGGCCCGGCGCAGCGACCGGGCGGCGGCCCCGGCCAGCCGCAGCGTCGGGTCGTGGCCGCGGGCGCGCACGGCCGCGCGGGCCGAGGGCATCGGCACCAGCAGCAGCGGCGCGCCCCCGGCCCGGGCCCCGAGGGCGGAGCGCACCGCCCGTCCGAGCGCCTCGCCGAGCGGCCCGGCCAGCCGCAGCGCGCCGCGCTCCTTGTGCGCGAGCAGCAACTGCCGCACCGGGCCGGTGTACGGCGCGGCGGCGTGCGCCCAGGGGAGCAGGGTGGGGCCGGGGCGGGCGGTGGCCAGGGCATGCCGACAGGCCGGGCAGAGCTGGGTGCGTTCGGCGCCGCAGCCCGCGCAGTTCGCGGGGAGCAGGACGTCCAGCAGTCCGGCCAGTGCGTGGCCGAACGGTGTCCGTGCGGACGGCGGACGGGCGGGGGAGGGGGACGGCGGCACGGCTGCTCCTGGCGGCGGCAGGCACGGAGAGTCAGCAAAGGATGCGCCGTATGGGGGGCGTTGTCCAGGTATTTACCGTTACTTCACCCACAGGAGGGTAGACAGGGTGCAACAGTTTGACCGCCAGCCCGCAGTATCGGGTCATACCCCCCGTCTCGCCTGGGGAGGCGAAAACTCCCCGTGAGGTGTTCGATAAGGCCCAGGGGGTTTCAACCGTCCCTGATGGGGAGGAAGTGAGATGAGGGCCAGTCGTTCCCGCCGCTGGCGGCGGGGGCGGGGGCCGGCAGTGGATGGGCTGGTCCAGCTGGAGCTCAGTCCGGTCCGGTAGCACCCGGATCGGCGTCAGCACGAGGGATCGGAGTTCTGCGTGGACATCGTCGTCAAGGGCCGCAAGACCGAGGTGCCCAAGAGGTTCCGCGAGCACGTGGCCGAGAAGCTGGAGAAGGTCCAGAAGTTCGACGGCAAGGTGATCAGCCTCGACGTCGAGGTGTCCAAGGAGCACAACCCGCGGCAGGCCGACCGGTCGGACCGCGTGGAGATCACTCTTCGTACCCGGGGCCCGGTCATCCGGGCCGAAGCCGCCGCCGCCGACGCGTACGCGGCGCTCGACCTGGCCTCGGCGAAGCTCGACGCGCAGCTGCGCAAGTCGGCTGACCGGCGTCGGGTGCACAAGGGCGGCGCCAACGGCCGCACCCCGATCAGCGTCGCCGAGGCGACCGCGGCCCTGGCCGCACTGCCGGACACGACGGCGCGGGAGGGCGAGACCAACGGGGCCGTCCGCAAGACCATGATGGGATCCCTGGAAGTGGAGGGCGAAGGCCCGCTGGTGGTCCGGGAGAAGACGCACTCGGCCGCCCCCATGGCGCTGGACCAGGCGCTCTACGAGATGGAGCTGGTCGGCCACGACTTCTACCTCTTCGTGGAGAAGGACAGCGGCCTGCCCAGCGTCGTCTACCGCCGGCACGGCTACCACTACGGTGTCATCCACGTGCAGCCGGACATGACGGCCGGCGTGGCCAGCGGCGCGGGCGGTGCGATCGGCCGGTCCGACGACGAGGACTGACCGCCCCGACAGCAGTGAGGGAGAGGTGATCCCGGCGGCTGCCGCCGGGGTCACCGGCGTTTCGGGGCGTTCCACCCGTTTCGGGCGTGCCCGATGGAACGGGTTCGAACGGTGCTCGGATCCGTTGCCTCCCGGAGGTCACCCGATGCGGGGGAATCGGCATCGGAGGGTGACCGCGGCGACGGCGGGGCGTGGAATGATTGGGCGCACGTCGACCCGCGAAGGGGGAGGAGCGGATGGGGGATCACTTCGGGCTGGGGCCCGCAGCGGGGCCGGGCGCCGGACTGCCACCGGGGCCGGAGGAGGAACCCGCGTACGCGCCGCACCGGGGTGAGCCGATCCGCGTCCTGGTGGTGGACGACCACGCCCTGTTCCGCCGGGGGCTGGAGATCGTGCTCGCGGAGGAGCCGGACATCAAGGTCGTCGGCGAGGCCGGGGACGGCGCCGAGGCCGTGCTGAAGGCCGCCGACCTGCTGCCCGACATCATCCTGATGGACGTCCGGATGCCGCGCCGCAGCGGGATCGAGGCCTGTACGGCGATCAAGGACGTGGCGCCCAGCACCAAGATCATCATGCTGACGATAAGCGACGAGGAGGCCGACCTCTACGAGGCGATCAAGGCGGGGGCCACCGGCTACCTGCTCAAGGAGATCTCCACCGACGAGGTCGCCACCGCGATCCGCGCGGTCGCCGACGGGCAGTCGCAGATCAGCCCGTCGATGGCCTCCAAGCTGCTCACCGAGTTCAAGTCGATGATCCAGCGGCGCTCCGACGACCGGGACCTGGTGCCCGCGCCCCGGCTCACCGACCGGGAGCTGGAGGTGCTCAAGCTGGTGGCGACCGGGATGAACAACCGGGAGATCGCCAAGGAGCTGTTCATCAGCGAGAACACCGTGAAGAACCACGTCCGCAACATCCTGGAGAAGCTCCAACTGCATTCCAGGATGGAGGCCGTGGTGTACGCGATGCGGGAGAAGATCCTCGAAATAGGGTGAGCGGCGCGCCGGGGTGAGCGGCGGCCGCCGCCGTTCGCCCGTTCCGCCGCCTATCCCGCGAGCAGCTTCTCCAGGGCCGGGCGCAGCCGTTCGTCGTGCAGCGCCTCGACCCGCACCCCGTCGCAGCCGACCCATGCGGCCGCCTCGCACAGGGCGGCGGCCAGCGCCTCCAGGTGCCGGGCGCCGCCTCCCCGGCCGTCGGCCAGCGAGACCTGCCGGGCGACCAGGGTGCGCCCCTCGCGGGCCGGGTCGACCCGGCCGACCAGCCGGCCGCCGGCCAGCAGCGGCATCGCGAAGTAGCCGTGCACCCGCTTGTGCTTGGGCGTGTAGGCCTCCAACCGGTGCGTCATGCCGAAGATCCGTTCGGTGCGGGCGCGGTCCCAGATCAGCGAGTCGAACGGCGAGAGCAGCGTGGTGCGGTGGCGCCCGCGCGGGGTGGTGGCGAGTGCGGCCGGGTCGGCCCAGGCCGCGGCCGCGGTGCCGCCCGGGCCCCAGCCGGCCACCTCGACCGGGACCAGGCCGCTGTCCGCGAGCACCGGGTCCAACTCCTCGGCGCGCAGCCGGTGGTAGTCCAGCAGGTCGGCCCGGGTGGCCACGCCGAGCGCGGCGCCGGCCTGGGCCACCAGGGTGCGCACGCACTCCTCGTCGGACCGCTCCTGTCCGAACAGGGCGTCGGGGATCGCCTGTTCGGCCAGGGCGTAGACCCGCTTCCAGCTCCGGCGCTCGGTGCAGACCACGTCGCCGAAGGCCAGCGCCCGCTCGACCGCGATCTTGGTGTCGGACCAGTCCCACCACTCGGCGGTCCGCTTGGCCCCGCCCAGCTCGGTGGAGGTCAACGGCCCCTCGGCGCGCAGCTGGTCGAGCACCGCCCGGTACGTCTCGGGCGCGACCTGGTGGTCCCAGAGGTGGCCGCGGTCGCGGTAGCGGCGGCGCCGGAAGGCGAACAGCGGCCACTCCTCGACCGGGAGGACGCAGGCCGCGTGCGACCAGTACTCGAAGCTGGTGCCCGCGCCCCAGTAGGCCGCCTCGACCGCCGGGCGGCCGACCGCGCCGAGCCTGGCGTACGGCACCAGCTCATGCGAGCGGGCCAGCACCGAGATGGTGTCCAACTGGACGGCGCCCAGGTGGCGCAGCACCCCGCGCACCCCGCCCCGGCGGTCGGGGGCGCCCAGCAGGCCCTGGGCGCGCAGGGCGATCCGGCGGGCGTCGTCGGCGCCCAGGACGGTGACGGGGGTGTGGTCGGCAGCGGCGGCGGTCATGCCGGCGAGCGTAGCCGGGGGCACCGACAGCGGGCCCCGGCCCCGGGGTGCGGGCCCGGCGCTCAGTCCAGGTCGGACGGGAGCAGCGAGGCGACCCAGGCGTCGCGGAAGACGCCGCGCTGGTCGGCGTACGACCGCAGCGTGCCCTCGGAGCGGTAGCCGACCCGCTCGGCGACCGCGCGCGAGCCCTCGTTGCCGACGTAGGCGAGCCACTGGAGGCGGCGCAGCCCGAGGTCGGTGAGCGCCCAGTGGGCCACCGCGCGGGCCGCCTCGACGGTGTAGCCGCGGCCGCGCTGCTCCTTCGCCGTCCACCAGCCGACCGAGGCGGCGTTCGGGTCGCCGGGCTTGCGCACGACCGCCTGGGTGCCGACCAGGCGTTCCGTCCCGCGCTCCACCACGCACCAGATGTACTCGGCGCCCGTGGCCAGCCCCTCGGGGGCCAGGGTGCGGACGAAGAACTCGGCGTCCTCGCGGCGGTAGGGGACGGGGACGACCGTCCAGCGCTGGATCTCCGCGTCCTGGCAGGCTGCGAAGATCGCGTCGACGTCCGAATCCCGCGGGGCCCGCAGCACCAGGCGGTCGGTGGTGAGGGTGACGAGTTCGCTCCGCTGCTCTTCCATGGGCGGATTATTTCCCGGTGAGGGGAATGCGGGCCTCCGAATGGTCGGCCAACTCCCCGGCCCGCCGACCGATTTGTCCCGGTGGACGGTGCTATCGATCCATGTGCACGCGCGGGTGACACGGGAATACCGTGCTGACGCACCTCCCGGCGCATTGGACTCCTCGCATACGATGGCCCGTGCGGTGGGGTGGACCCGCCGTGCAGTCGTCCAGTGCCAATACAGGCAAGGAGCCCGCTCAAGTGTCCGTCTTCGACAAGATCCTGCGCGCCGGCGAAGGCAAGATCCTTCGCAAGCTGCAGCGGATTGCTGCCCAGGTCAACTCCATCGAAGAGGACTTCGTCAACCTCACCGACGCCGAGCTGCGCGCGCTGACCGACGAGTACAAGCAGCGGCTCGCGGACGGCGAGACGCTGGACGACATCCTCCCCGAGGCCTTCGCCACCGTCCGCGAGGCCGCCAAGCGCGTGCTCGGCCAGCGGCACTACGACGTCCAGCTCATGGGCGGCGCGGCGCTGCACCTGGGCTACGTCGCCGAGATGCGCACGGGTGAGGGCAAGACCCTCGTCGGCACCCTGCCCGCGTACCTGAACGCGCTGACCGGCAAGGGCGTCCACCTGATCACCGTCAACGACTACCTCGCCGAGCGCGACTCGGAGTGGATGGGCCGGGTGCACCGCTTCCTCGGCCTCGAAGTCGGCGTGATCCTGGCCAACATGACGCCCGCCGAGCGCAAGCGCCAGTACGCGATGGACATCACGTACGGCACGAACAACGAGTTCGGCTTCGACTACCTGCGCGACAACATGGCCTGGTCGAAGGACGAACTCGTCCAGCGCGGGCACAACTTCGCGGTCGTCGACGAGGTCGACTCGATCCTCATCGACGAGGCCCGCACCCCGCTGATCATCTCCGGCCCGGCGGACCAGGCGACCAAGTGGTACGCCGACTTCGCCAAGCTGGTGCTGCGCCTGAAGATCGACCGCGACTACGAGGTCGACGAGAAGAAGCGCACCGTCGGCGTCCTGGAGGAGGGTGTCACCCGCGTCGAGGACTACCTCGGCATCGACAACCTGTACGAGTCGGTGAACACCCCGCTCGTCGGCTTCCTGAACAACGCCATCAAGGCGAAGGAGCTGTACAAGAAGGACAAGGACTACGTCGTCATGAACGGCGAAGTCATGATCGTCGACGAGCACACCGGCCGCATCCTGGCCGGGCGCCGCTACAACGAGGGCATGCACCAGGCGATCGAGGCCAAGGAGGGGGTGGAGGTCCAGAACGAGAACCAGACCCTGGCCACCATCACCCTGCAGAACTTCTTCCGCCTGTACGACAAGCTGGCGGGCATGACCGGTACCGGTACCACCGAGGCCGCCGAGTTCCACCAGATCTACAAGCTCGGCGTGGTGCCGATCCCGACCAACAAGACGCCGCTGCGCATCGACCAGCCCGACCTGATCTACAAGTCGGAGCCGGCCAAGTTCGCCGCCGTGGTCGAGGACATCGCCGAGAAGCACGAGAAGGGCCAGCCGGTGCTGGTCGGCACCGTGTCGGTCGAGAAGTCCGAGTACCTGTCGCAGGAGCTGCGCAAGCGCGGCATCCCGCACGAGGTGCTGAACGCCAAGCACCACGAGCGCGAGGCCCAGATCGTCGCGCAGGCCGGCCGCAAGGGCGCCGTGACCGTCGCCACCAACATGGCCGGCCGTGGCACCGACATCATGCTCGGCGGCAACGCCGACCACCTGGCCGCCGCCGAGCTGGCCCAGCGCGGGCTGACTCCGACCGACACCCCGGAGGAGTACGAGGCCGAGTTCCCGGCCGCGCTGGAGAAGGCCAAGGCCTCGGTCAAGGCCGAGCAGGAAGAGGTCAAGGAGGCCGGAGGCCTCTACGTCCTCGGCACCGAGCGGCACGAGTCCCGCCGTATCGACAACCAGCTGCGCGGCCGCTCCGGCCGTCAGGGCGACCCGGGCGAGTCCCGCTTCTACCTGTCGCTGGGCGACGACCTGATGCGCCTGTTCAAGGCCGGCATGGTCGAGCGCGTGCTCTCGATGGCCAACGTGCCCGAGGACGTGCCGATCGAGTCCAAGATGGTCACCCGCGCGATCGCCTCCGCGCAGACCCAGGTCGAGCAGCAGAACTTCGAGATCCGCAAGAACGTCCTGAAGTACGACGAGGTGCTCAACCGCCAGCGCGAGGTCATCTACGGCGAGCGCCGCCGGGTGCTGGAGGGCGAGGACCTGCAGGAGCAGGTCGGCCACTTCATGGACGACACCGTCGAGGCCTACGTCAAGGCGGCCACCGGCGAGGGCTTCGAGGACGACTGGGACCTCGACAAGCTCTGGACCGCGTTCAAGCAGCTCTACCCGATCACCTTGGACCTGGCGGAGCTGGAGGAGGAGGTCGGCGGCCCGTCCGGCCTGACCCCCGAGTTCCTGATCAAGGTCGTCCAGGAGGACATCCAGGCGCAGTACGGCGCCCGCGAGGACCAGCTCGGCGAGGAGATCCTGCGCGAGCTGGAGCGCCGCGTGGTGCTGTCGGTGCTGGACCGCCGCTGGCGCGAGCACCTCTACGAGATGGACTACCTCCAGGAGGGCATCGGCCTGCGGGCCATGGCGCAGCGCGACCCGCTGGTCGAGTACCAGCGCGAGGGCTTCGACATGTTCACCGCGATGATGGAGGGCATCAAGGAGGAGTCCGTCGCCTACCTGTTCAACCTGGAGGTCCAGGTCGAGCAGCAGGTCGAGGAGGTCCCGGTCGAGGACGCCGAGGTGGTGCTCGACAAGCTGGAGAAGGACGCCGCCCGCCCGGAGATCAAGGCCAAGGGCCTGGAGGCCCCGAAGCCTCAGCGGCTGCACTACACGGCCCCCTCGGAGGAGGTCGGCGGCGGTGTGGTCGAGGGCGACTTCGAGGACACCGTGCCGGAGGACGAGGGCGACGGGATGACCCGTGCCGAGCGCCGCAAGGCCGCCAAGGCCGCCAAGGGCCGCCGCCGCAAGGCCTGAGCCGGGCACCGCACGTGGCGCAGGGCGCCGCTCCCGTACCGGGGCGGCGCCCTGCGCCGTCCCGTGGGCCGTGGTCGTCACCGGGCCTCCACGGCGGTGCACTGCCACTGGCCGGCCGGGCCGCGCTGCTCCAGCCGGAAGGCCACCATGTGGTGCCGTCGGCCGAGGTCGACCCGGACGCAGGCCTCGACGGCGTCGGGCGAGGGTGACCGGTCGTGCACCGGGCCGAGCCGGGGCCGGTCGGCGGGGCCGCCGCGGCGCAGCGCACCGGCCCGGACCAGTGAGGCGAGCTGGCCGTAGCCGTCCAGGCTGGTGTGCCGCATCAGCTGGCCGGAAGGCCGGGCTCCGGTGAGCACCTCGACCAGCTGGTGGGCGAAGCGGGCGGCGAGCGCCCCGGCGTCGTGGCGGGCCGGTCCGGTGGCCCCGGCGGTGGCGGGGGTGCCGTCGCAGGCGGCGCGCGGGTGGCGCGGCCGGCGCCCGGCGGGGTCGCAGCCGCCGGAAGCGCGGACGCGACGCTGCGGACGGGCGGCGAGCCGAGTGGTGAGGTGCGTGGTGGGGTGCATGGTGGGGTGCGTGCTGGGGTCGGCGCCGAGCTGCGCGGTCATGGTGGCTCCCGGTAACGGTGGTGCGGGTACGGACGGGTCCAGGTTGGCGGTGGCCCGGCAGGGCGGCAACGCGTTTTCGGGCGGCCGGGAGACCGGCGCGAAGTTCACCTATCCGGGTGAGTCACCCAGGGTGGCGACGCGCCCGGCGCGCGCCGGGGCGGGGTGCCCGGTTGACGCACGGGGACGGGTCGTACGGCCCGAAAGGGGACGCCCCGGTACGGCGGACCGGGTGGCCTGCGGGCCGACTCCCGTTGCGTCGCCCGTCCGCCCGCGCGCACCATCGGTAGCCTGACCCGCTCCCAACGACGACGGGCGGCAGGGATGACGACAGCGGGGACGACCACACGGACGGCGGCGCCGGGAACGACCTCCGGCGGTGAACCACGGCGCGGCCTGGTACTGGGCGGCGGCGGGATGCTCGGCGCGGCCTGGACGGTCGGTGCGCTGTGCGCCGTCGAGGAGGTCACCGGGCACCGGCCGGGCGGGGCGGACGTCCTGCTCGGCACCTCGGCGGGTGCGATCCTGGCCGCGCTGCTGGCCGGCGGCGTGCCCCCCGACCAGTTGCGCGACCACCAGCGCGGCCTGCCGATCACCGAGGGCCCGCTGGCCGGGGTGGCCTTCGACTACGAGACGGCGGTGGGCGGCGCACTGCCACCCCGCCCACGGGCCGGGATCGGCTCCCCCGACCTGCTGCGGGACGCCGTCCGGCACCCGCGCGAGTACCCGCTGCTGACCATGGTCTCCGCGATGGCGCCGCACGGCCGCGGCTCGCTGGCGCCGGTCGGCGAGCTGGTGCGCGGGCTGTTCGGCCCGGACGGCTGGCCGGCCCAGGGGAGTGCGGCCGCCACCACCGCCGGGGTGGCGCCGAGCGCGGCCGCCACGCCGCTGCGGGTGGCCGCGGTGGACTACCGCAGCGGCCACCGGGTGGTCTTCGGCGATCCGGGGGCCCCGGCCGTCGCGGTGGCGGAGGCCGTGATGGCCTCCTGCGCCATCCCCGGCTGGTTCGCGCCGGTGCGGCTGAACGGTTCGGCGTACGTGGACGGCGGCTGCTGGTCGGCCACCAACGCCGACCTGCTGCTCGGCCGCGGCCTGGACGAGGTGTACGTGCTGGCCCCGATGGCCCTGCGGCTGGGCCCGCGCCCCGAGCGCTCCGACCGCGGCACCCTGGCCGCGCTGCGCGAGTGGCGGGCCCGGGACCGCCCGCGCGGCGTGCTGGCCCAGCTGGTCAGCCGCTACCGGCGGGCGGTGACCCGGCAGCTGCTGCGCGAGGCCGCGCTGCTGCGGGCCGAGGGCGTCCGGGTGCGGCTGCTCGCGCCGACCCTGGCCGACCTGACGGTGATGGGCCCGAACCTGATGGACCCGGCCCGCCGGGGCGAGGTGCTGGAGAGCGCGCTGCGGACCTGCCGGGAGGCGCTGGCCGCCGGGCGCGGTCCCGGCCCGAGGTGATCACGGGCGGTCCGGCGGAGCTTATTCTTGGGGCGCTGGATGCTGTGCCGCTGGACGAACCCCTGCTGGACGAACCGGAGAGTGCCACCGATGCGCGTGTACGTGCCCACCACCCTGACCGGCCTGGCGGCGGCGCACGAGGGCGGCGCCCTGGAGCCGTCCGCGGCCTACGCCGTGACGCCCGCGCTGCGCGAGTGGTACGTCAGCGACGACCTGGAGGAGCTGGAGTACGCGGCGCTCAACCGGGCCGCCCAGTCCTCGCTGCGGCTGCTGGCGGCCGACCCGGAGGCCCCGCGCCGGCGGGTCGTGGTGGCCCTGGACGTGGCCGACTCGGCCGTGCGCCCCTTCCCCGGCGACGAGTACCAGGACCAGGCCTCGCTCGGCCGGGTCGTGCTGGCCGGCCCCGTGAAGCTGGCGAAGGCCGCCTCGGTGCACGCGGACGTGGCCGACGACGAGGTGGTCGAGGACGTGGCGGCCGCGGTGACGGCGGTGGCCGCGGCCGACGCGGGCGACCAGGACGCCCAGTTCACCGTGGACGGCGCGGAGGACCACGACCTGCTCTGGTACGCGACCCAGGAGATCCCGTCCCTCCTGGGCTGAGTGAGCCCCGTCCTATCGGCGTGTCGGCCGTTCCGGTTACCGTTTGCCCCCGTGCGCACTCACATCGTTTGGGACTGGAACGGCACCCTCTTCCACGACATGGACGCGGTCCTCGGCGCGAGCAACGCCGCGTTCGCGACCATCGGCGTCGGGCCGATGACCATGCAGCAGTACCGCGAGCAGTACGAGGTCCCGATCCCCCGCTTCTACGAGCGGCTGCTCGGCCGGATGCCCTCCCAGGAGGAGTGGCTGCGGCTGGACGACGCCTTCCAGGACCGCTACCGAGAGCTCAGCCGGGGTTGCGGCCTGACCGAGGGCGTGCCCGAGCTGCTGGCGGGCTGGCAGGCGGCCGGACACAGCCAGTCCCTGCTGTCGATGTACGTGCACGACAAGCTGGTGCCGCTGGTCGAGGCCTTCGGCCTGACCGGCAGCTTCCTGCGGGTGGACGGCCGCAGCGGCCCGTCCGGCGGCCAGAAGGCGGACCAGCTGACGAAGCACCTGGCCGCGCTCGGCGAGTGGGTCGACCCGTCCCGGACGGTGCTGATCGGCGACGCCGCGGACGACGCCCTGGCGGCGCTGCACGCGGGCGCCCACGCGGTGCTGTACACCGGCGGCTCGCACACCCGGGAGAAGCTGGAGCCGGTCGGCGTCCCGGTGGTGGACAGCCTGGCCGAGGCGGTCGAGCTGGCCGGGCGCCTGGCCGGCTGAGTGCTCCCGCGACGGCGGACGTGGCGGGCGCCACGTCCGCCGTTGGCGTGTCTGGGCGGGCGGATCCGCCCCGGCCTGGTCAGGCTGGACTGACACCGGTAGAGCCAGGACGGAGCCGCCATGCCCATCGACGCAGTCACCGAGGTGCCCACCCCGGTCAACGAGCCGGTGCGGGCGTACGCGCCCGGCAGCCCGGAGCGGGACCGGCTGGTCCGGCGGCTGGACGAGCTGGCGGCCGAAGAGATCCCGCTGCCGATGACCATCGGCGGCGAGCAGCGCTTCGGCGGCGGCGAGCGGATCGACGTCGTTCAGCCGCACCACCACGCCGCCAGGCTGGGCGTGCTCGGCAACGCCACCCGGGAGGACGCCCGGGCGGCGGTGGACGCGGCGCTGGCGGCCGGACGGCAGTGGCGCTCGCTCTCCTTCGACGACCGGGCGGCGGTCTTCCTGCGCGCCGCCGAGCTGCTGGCCGGGCCCTGGCGGGAGACGCTCAACGCGGCGACGATGCTCGGCCAGTCCAAGACCGTGCAGCAGGCCGAGATCGACTCCGCCTGCGAGCTGATCGACTTCTGGCGGTTCAACGTCCACTTCGCCCGGCAGGTGCTGGCGGACCAGCCGGTCTCCGCCCCGGGGGTGTGGAACCGGGTCGACCACCGCCCGCTGGAAGGTTTCGTCTACGCGGTCACCCCCTTCAACTTCACCGCCATCGCCGGGAACCTGCCGACCGCTCCCGCCCTGATGGGCAACACCGTGGTCTGGAAGCCCGCACCGACCCAGACCCTGGCCGCGTACCACCTGATGCGGCTGCTGGAGGCGGCCGGCCTGCCGCCCGGGGTGGTCAACCTGGTCACCGGCGACGGCCTGCAGGTCTCCCCGGTGGCGCTGGCCGACCCGGGGCTCGCCGGGCTGCACTTCACCGGCTCCACCGCCACCTTCCGGTCGCTCTGGCAGACCATCGGGGCGAACATCGGCGGCTACCGCACGTACCCGAGGATCGTCGGCGAGACCGGCGGAAAGGACTTCCTGCTGGCCCACCGCTCGGCCGACCCGGAGGTCCTGAGGACCGCGATGATCCGCGGCGCCTTCGAGTACCAGGGCCAGAAGTGCTCGGCGCTCTCCCGCGCCTACCTGCCACGCAGCCTCTGGCTGAGGATCAAGGACGACTTCCTGGCCGAGGTGGACGCCCTCACGGTGGGCGACGTCACCGACCTGTCCAACTTCATGGGCGCCCTGATCGACGAGCGGGCGTTCGAGAAGAACCGGGGCGCCATCGAGCGCGCCAAGGCCGACCCGACCGTCGAGCTGGTGGCCGGCGGCCAGTACGACGACGCGATCGGGTGGTTCGTCCGGCCGACGGTGCTGGTCTCCTCCGACCACCGGGGCGAGATCTTCCGCACCGAGTACTTCGGCCCGATCCTCGCGATCCACGTCTACGAGGACTCCCGCTGGGACGACGTGCTCCGCCGGGTCGACTCGGGCGCCCCGTACGGCCTGACCGGCGCGGTGATCGCACAGGACCGTTACGCGATCTCCCAGGCCGTGGAGGAACTGCGCTTCGCCGCCGGGAACTTCTACATCAACGACAAACCCACCGGCGCGGTCGTCGGACAGCAGCCCTTCGGCGGCTCCCGGGCCTCCGGGACCAACGACAAGGCGGGCGCCGCCCAGAACCTGCTGCGCTGGACCTCGGCCCGGGCGATCAAGGAGACCTTCGTACCGCCGACCGGCCACGGGTACCCGCATATGGGCTGAAAGCGAACATGACGCTCCGGTTTGGACATGGTGTCCAGGACGGACCCGACATCCTGCGGGTTTGCGCCTCCCTGTCCCTGTGCACCTTCGATTGATCCGGTTAGGCTGGCTGGCGTCGTCGGGTGGCTTGCAGGACGAACGAGTCGTCCTACCCGCTGGGAGGGCGTTTCATGCGTGCCATGAGCCCCTTTCAGTCGGACGGTGCGGCAGGATTGCGAGCGACCCGTCGGTGTACACCCACACACCACCGAGTCACGCAACGGCGCGCGACAGGAGCCAAGAAGTCATGCAGACCAAGCTGGACGCAGCCAAGGCCGAACTGCTCAAGAAGGCAGCCACAGCCGCTGAGAACAGCCAGGTGGGGGGAGCGGCGCCGGGGGAGGGTCTGAGCAACGGCGCTCTGACCGCGTACCTGCACCACTACTACCTCCACACCGCGCCCGAGGACCTGGTCGACCTCGACCCGGTCGACGTGTACGGCGCGGCCGCGTCCCACTACCGCCTGGGCCTCAAGCGCCCCCAGGGTACGGCCGAGGTGCGGGTCCACACCCCCTCGGTCGAGGAGAACGGCTGGTCCTGCGGCCACACCGTGGTCGAGGTCGTCACCGACGACATGCCCTTCCTGGTCGACTCCGTCACCAACGAGCTGTCCCGCCAGGACCGCGCGATCCACCTCGTCGTCCACCCCCAGCTGGTCGTCCGCCGTGACATCACCGGCAAGCTGCTGGAGATCCTGGACGTCGACGCCTGCTCCCGCAGCCAGGCCGCCGGCGCCGAGTGGCCCGCCGACGCGAGCGTCGAGTCGTGGATGCACATCGAGATCGACCGCGAGACCGACCGCGACGACCTGCGCGCCATCGAGACCAACCTGCGCCGCGTGCTCGGCGACGTCCGCGAGGTCGTCGAGGACTGGACGAAGATGCGCGACAGCGCGCTGCGCCTGGCCGACGAGCTGGCCGAGGAGCCCCCGGCCGGCCTGCCCGAGCAGGAGGTCGGCGAGGCCTGGGAGCTGATGCGCTGGCTCGCCGACGACCACTTCACCTTCCTCGGCTACCGCGAGTACGACCTGGTCGAGCACGAGGGCGAGGAGGTCCTCAAGGCCGTCGCCGGGACCGGCCTCGGCATCCTGCGCTCCGACCCGCACAGCCACGACGACCGCCACCACGCGGTCTCCGAGGCCTTCGGCCGCCTCTCCGCGCCGGTCCGCGCCAAGGCCCACGAGAAGAAGCTGCTCGTCCTGACCAAGGCCAACAGCCGCGCCACCGTGCACCGCCCGGCCTACCTGGACTACGTCGGCGTGAAGAAGTTCAACGCCGCCGGCGAGCCGGTCGGCGAGCGCCGCTTCCTCGGCCTGTTCTCCTCCGCCGCCTACACCGAGTCGGTCACCCGCATCCCGGTCGTGCGCCGCAAGGTCCAGGCGGTGCTGGAGGAGTCCGGCTTCTCCAGCGAGAGCCACGACGGCCGCGACCTGCTGCAGATCATGGAGACCTTCCCCCGGGACGAGATCTTCCAGACCCCGGCCGCCGAGCTGCTCTCCATCGCCACCAGCGTGCTCTACCTGCAGGAGCGCCGTAAGCTGCGCCTCTTCCTGCGCCAGGACGAGTACGGGCGCTACTTCTCCGCCTTCATCTACCTGCCGCGCGACCGCTACACCACGCGCATCCGGCTGCTGCTCACCGACATCCTCAAGGAGGAGCTGAACGGCGCCACCATCGACTACACGGTGTACGCCACCGAGTCGGTGCTGACCCGCCTGCACTTCGTGGTCCGGGTCGCCCCGGGCACCGAGCTGCCCCGGCTCACCGACTCCGACATCGAGCGGATCGAGAACCGCCTGGCCGAGGCCGCCCGGTTCTGGATGGACGGCTTCCACGACCAGCTGCACATCGAGCTGGGCGAGGAGAAGGCCGCCGAGCTCGGCCACAAGTACGCCAACGCCTTCCCCGACGGCTACCGCGCCGACTTCCCGCCGCGCACCGCCGTCGCCGACATCAAGCAGATCGAGTCGCTGCACGGCGACGGCGACTTCCGCCTGAACCTGTACCAGCCGGTCGGCGCGGGTGACGACGAACGCCGCTTCAAGATCTACCGGGTCGGCGGCCCGATCTCGCTCAGCGAGGTCCTGCCGGTGCTGCAGCGCCTGGGCGTCGAGGTGCTGGACGAGCACCCGTACGCGCTGCGCCGCTCCGACGGCAGCACCGCGTGGGTGTACGACTTCGGCCTGAGGCTGCGCGAGGCCACCGAGCTCACCGACGAGGCCCGCGAGCGCTTCCAGGACACCTTCGCCGCGACCTGGACCGGCAAGGCCGAGAACGACGGCTTCAACGAGCTGGTCCTCACCGCCGGGCTGAACTGGCGCCAGGCGATGGTGCTCCGCGCGTACGCCAAGTACCTGCGCCAGGCGGGCTCCACGTTCTCCCAGGACTACATGGAGGACGCGCTCCGCAACAACACCCACACCACCCGCCTGCTGGTCAACCTCTTCGAGGCCCGGCTGAGCCCGAGCCACCAGCTGGGCGCCGCCGAGCTGACCGAGGGCATCCTGGAGGAGCTGGCCGGCGCGCTCGACGAGGTCGTCTCGCTGGACGAGGACCGCATCCTGCGCTCCTTCCTGAACCTCATCAAGGCCACCCTGCGGACCAACTTCTTCCAGCACGACGGCTCCGGCGAGTGGCACTCCTACGTGTCGATGAAGTTCGACCCGAAGGCCATCCCGGACCTGCCGGCCCCGCGCCCGGCGTTCGAGATCTGGGTCTACTCGCCGCAGGTCGAGGGCGTGCACCTGCGCTTCGGCAAGGTCGCCCGCGGCGGTCTGCGCTGGTCCGACCGGCGCGAGGACTTCCGCACCGAGATCCTCGGCCTGGTCAAGGCCCAGATGGTGAAGAACACCGTCATCGTCCCGGTCGGCGCCAAGGGCGGCTTCGTCGCCAAGCAGCTGCCGGACCCGTCGGTGGACCGCGACGCCTGGCTGGCCGAGGGCATCTCCTCGTACAAGACCTTCATCTCGGCGCTGCTCGACATCACCGACAACCTGGTGGCCGGCGAGGTCGTCCACCCGGCCGACGTGGTCCGCCACGACGAGGACGACACCTACCTGGTCGTCGCCGCCGACAAGGGCACCGCGACCTTCTCCGACATCGCCAACGGCGTCGCGGAGTCGTACGGCTTCTGGCTCGGCGACGCGTTCGCCTCCGGCGGCTCGGCCGGCTACGACCACAAGGGCATGGGCATCACCGCCCGCGGCGCCTGGGAGTCGGTCAAGCGCAACTTCCGCGAGCTCGGCGTCGACACCCAGTCCGAGGACTTCACCGTCATCGGCATCGGCGACATGTCCGGTGACGTCTTCGGCAACGGCATGCTGCTCAGCGAGCACATCCGCCTGGTCGCCGCCTTCGACCACCGCCACATCTTCCTCGACCCGAACCCGGACGCGGCCGTCTCGTACGCCGAGCGCCGCCGCCTGTTCGAGTTGCCCCGCAGCTCCTGGGACGACTACGACAAGTCGCTGATCTCGGCCGGCGGCGGGGTCTTCCCTCGCAGCGCCAAGTCGATCCAGGTCAGCGCGCAGGTCCGGGCCGTCCTGGGCGTCCAGGAGTCCCGCCTGACCCCGGCCGAGCTGATGAAGGCGATCCTCCAGGCGCCGGTCGACCTGTTCTGGAACGGCGGCATCGGCACCTACGTCAAGGCCTCCGGCGAGACCAACGCCGAGGTCGGCGACAAGGCCAACGACGCCATCCGGGTCAACGGCGAACAGGTCCGGGCCCGGGTCATCGGCGAGGGCGGCAACCTCGGCTGCACCCAGCTCGGCCGCATCGAGTACGCGGCCAACGGAGGCCCCGAGGGCACCGGTGGCTGGATCAACACCGACGCCATCGACAACTCGGCCGGTGTGGACACCTCGGACCACGAGGTCAACATCAAGATCCTGCTCAACCAGGTCGTCGCCGAGGGCGACATGACGGTCAAGCAGCGCAACGCCCTGCTCGCCGAGATGACCGACGAGGTCGGCCGCCTGGTGCTGCGCAACAACTACGCGCAGAACGTGGTGCTGGCCAACGCCGTCGCCCAGGCGCACAGCATGGTCAACGTCCACGCCCGGATGATCAACCGCTTCGAGGCGGCCGGCCAGCTCGACCGCGGGCTGGAGTTCCTGCCCACCGAGCGCCAGATCCGTGAGCGCCAGCAGAACGGCCGCGGGCTCTCCCAGCCCGAGATGTCCGTCCTGCTCGCCTACACCAAGATCATCCTGGCCGAGGAACTGCTGGCCACCGACCTGCCGGACGACCCGTACTTCCGCACCGCGCTGCACGAGTACTTCCCGAGCGCGCTGCGGGCCAAGTTCGCCGACGCGATCGACAACCACGCGCTGCGCCGCGAGATCATCACCACGTTGATCGTCAACGACACGATCAACCGCGGTGGCTGCACCTTCGCCTTCCGCCTGAAGGAGGAGACCGGCGCGACCTACGAGGAGATCGCCCGGACCCACACCGCCGCGCGGGCCGTCTTCGGCCTGGAGGAGATCTGGGGCCGGATCGAGGGCCTGGACAACCAGGTCCCCGCCCGGACCCAGACCAAGATGCGGCTGCACTCGCGGCGCCTGGTCGAGCGCGCCACCCGGTGGATGCTCAACAACCGCCGCCAGCCGCTCGACATCGCCGGCACCATCGAGTTCTTCCACGACCGGGTCAACCAGGTCTGGGGCTCGCTGCCCAAGCCGCTGCGCGGCGAGGACCTGGCCTGGTTCGAGTCGATCCAGGGCGAGCTCGCCGCGGCCGGCGTGCCGGACGAGCTGGCCACCCGGATCGCCGGCCTGTCCTCGGTCTTCCCGACCCTGGACATCAGCGAGGTCGCGGACCGCGCCGGCAAGGACGTCGCCGACGTCGCCGAGCTGTACTACGACCTGGGCGACCGCCTGCAGATCTCGCACCTGCTCGACCGCATCATCGACCTGCCCCGCACCGACCGCTGGTCGTCGATGGCCCGGGCCGCGATCCGCGAGGACCTCTTCGCGGCGCACGCGGCGCTGACCGCCGACATCCTGGCCTGCGGCCCCGAGGGCGCCACCCCCGAGGAGCGCTACAACGCCTGGGCGGACCTCAACTCCACCCTGCTGAACCGCGCCAAGGCCACCCTCGACGACATAAGGGGTTCGGACAACTTCGAGCTGTCCAGCCTCTCGGTCGCTTGGGGGTTAATCCCCACCCGGGGCCGCCCCGTTAGTAGGGGCTGACGCCCTCCTTCCCGCGGGGGGCCGGCGTCGGGGACGGACGCGGGCCCCTCGCGCGTTCGGCGAGCCGACCGCGAACGAGCTGATCCCCCGTCAGGCCGCTGCCGCAGCTCTCGCCGAGGCGCTCGCCTCCGTTCGCGGAAACGGCGTCGGCCGAGCAGTTCCGGCGGCCCGGCCGGACGTCGGCCGGGCCGCCGTCGCTCTGCGGGCCCTGGGAGGGGGCGGGTCAGCGGGAGGCGGCGCGTTGGAGGGCGCTGGCGAGCAGGGCCAGGTCGGTGGGGCCGTTGCCGAGTTCGCGGACCGGGCGGCGGGCGGGTGGCGCGCCGAGCTGGAGGGGGTCTATCGCGACCACGGTGGGGCGCAGGGTGGCGGTGCGGGGGATGCGGCCGCTGATCCGGGCGGTCTGGAAGGCGGTGACGCCGCCGTCCGGGCGGCGCAGGTAGCCGCGGCCGGGGGTGTCCTCGGGGAGGGCCGCGGCGTCGCCGAGGTGGATCAGCAGGTCGGAGTCGGCCGGGTCCTCGGTGCGCAGCGCGATCCGCAGCAGGGCCGCCTCGTCCACCTCGGTGCCGGCGCTCTCCTCCGGGCGGCCGGTGGCGACCGCGAGGTGGACGCCGAGCGGGCCGCCGCGGCGGGCGACGGCGGCGAGCGCGCGGGCCAGCGGGCGGCCGGCCGGGGAGGTGGGGGAGAGCAGGGCTTCGTAGTCGTCGACGACGACGACCAGCCGGGCCGGGACGGGCCCGGAGGGGGTGGCGGTCGGCCGGGGGCCGTCACCGCTGCGCGGCGGGATGATCCGGGGCACCGCGGTGGAGGCGGCGCCGACGGTGGCGGGCACGGGGACGGAGCCCGCCCCCTGGTCGTCCAGGCTGTGCCCGTCCAGGATGCGGGTGGCGTGCCAGGAGGCGAAGTCCAGGCCGTCGAACAGCCGCTCCCGCAGGGTGAGTTCGTCCTCCAGCGCCTCGGCGGCGAGGAGCGCGGCGCGCGGGTCGGCGGCGGCGTTGACCCGGCCGGTGACGTGCGGCAGCTCGGAGCAGCCGGACAGTCCGTCCTCGGTGGCCCGGCCCTCGACGATGGTGACGGCGAGGCGCTCGGGCCGCTCGGAGACGGCGAGCGAGGCGACCAGGGTGCGCAGCAGTTCGGTCTTGCCGGAGCCGCGGGCGCCGCCGATCAGCAGGTGCGGGCCGCCCGGGTCGGGGGAGGGCAGGGCGAGTTCGGGGTCGGCCAGGTCGAGGGTGCACAGCTCGTCCCGGGTGGTGCCGAGCAGCGCGGTCGCGGCGCCGATGCCGCCGGCGTGGGCGGTCCAGCGGGCGGACAGCTTGGCCGGGGTGACGGTGTCGAGCTGGAGCAGGTCGAGCAGCCGCAGCGCGTCGGGCAGCGGGCCGCGGGAGGCCGGGACGGCTTCGCGCAGCGGGGCGAGGACGCGGGCCAGCCGTTCGGCCCACGCGTCGGAGACGGCGTCCAGCGAGATCTCGTGCAGGGCCTCCCGGCCGCGGGCGACCGGGCGGTCCAGCGAGAGCTGGGTGCCGACCTCGCCGGTGATCAGGGCGGTGGCGCCGAGGCCGCGGGGGAGCAGCTCGGGCTGTTCGGCGAGGCAGATCGGGAAGATGCCGACGGCCGGCCCCTGGCGCAGCAGCAGGTCGAGCGCCTGTCGGGCGGCCTCGCCGGTCGGACGGCCGTCGACCACGACCACGGTGGCGGGGTGTCCGCCGAGGCCGGTCGGGCCGCTGAGCCGGGCGGTGAGCTCGGTCAGTCGGGCGGTGGCCTGGTCGTCGTCGAGGCCGACCAGCAGCCGGCAGTCCTGGCCGTCGGTGGGGCGCAGGTGGGGCAGCCACAGCGCCCAGGCCCAGGTGTCGACGCGTTCCTCGGGGCTGCGGGCCGGGTCGGCGTCGACCACGACCAGGCTCAGCCCGGTCGGCGGGTGGAGCGCGGCGAGCTGGGCGACGACGGCACGGGTGAGGGCGTCGAGGCGCTCGCGCGGGCCGCTGAGGCCGAGGCTGCCGGCGGTCTGCAGGTCCAGGGTGACCGGGACGGCGGGCAGCATGGTGCCGGGCGTGGTGCCGGCGCCGCCGGGGCGGTCGGCGGTGCCCAGCCGCAGGGTGAGGGCGTCGGGGTGGCCGGGGCCGCGCTCCCAGAGCCGGGGGCCGGGGCCGACGGCGTTGAGCAGCACGGTGGCGAGGTCGGGCCAGCGGTCGCGCTGGGCGGCGGCCTGGCGCAGCCGGACGGCGGTGTGGTGGCGTTCGGCGCTCTCCTGGCCGGGTGGTTCGGCGGCGCGGCCGGGCAGCAGGGAGAACAGGCCGCGGCCGCGGCCCGGGGCGGGCTCGGGGGCGGCGGGGGGTTCGATCACGGGGGCCGAGGTCCGCACCGGGCCGGGCGCGGCGAGCTGGAGGTGGCCGTTGCCGTCGGGCAGGGCGGCCCGGACGGAGGCGGGCTCGGCCGGTTCGACGACCTGCAGGGTGGACTCGCCGATCCGCAGCAGGGCGCCGTTCTCCAGTGGGACGGCGGCCTCGGCCGGCAGGGGCGGGACGATCCGGCCGTCCAGGCTGGTGCCGTTGGTGGAGCCGAGGTCGCGGACGGCGATCCGGCCGTCCTCGCCGAGGTGGAGGGCGAGGTGCAGCCGGGAGACGTCCGGGTCGTCGAGCGGGACGTCGGCCTCGCCCGAGCGGCCGATCCGGATCTCCCGGCCGTGCAGCCGGTGGACGCCGCCGGCGTCCGGGCCGCCGACCACCCGCAGTTCGGCGGCGGCGGGGGTGTCGTCGGGGTCGTCGGCGGTCGGATCGGGCTCGTTGAGGCTGAGGACGGCGCCGTCGAGCAGCGGGGGATGGCCGAGCAGGGTGTGCTCGTCCACCCGCTTCGCCCCGGCGTACAGGTGCACGTGGGTGGCGGCCCGCGGTCCGCGCACGCCGACGGCACCGGCGAGCGCGCCCGCGATGGCGCCGAGCGCGGTGCCCACGGGCGCGGTGACCAGCACGTCCACGTAGGGGATGGCGGAGCCGGCGGCGGTCGGGCCGCTGCGCGGTCGGAGGACGGTCAGCCGGATCTGCATCTCGCCCGCGGGTCCCTTCTGCTGGTGTGATGCCTGGTACCGCTGCCCGGTGCCGTCACGACGCGCCGGGCGGTCGCGGCGACCCATTGGGCCACACGAGTGGCGAGTGTCCATCCTGCCATCCGGCGTGGACAGTCCGCGCACCGTACCGGATTTGACGATCTTGCGATCATCGTCATGGTGGAGGCGACGGAGAGTCAGGTCAACCGCCGCCCCGGCGGCCCCGCCCCGTACCCCGGCGACCGCCTCGGGCCCGGCACCCGCGCCGCGTCCGGGCGGCCCCCTAGGGGATGTCCCCCAACCCTGCTCGGACGGCCCGCCGGTCACCTCTGAAACCCGTACGGACACCGTTAGAGTGGCCGCAGACACGGGCCCGGCAGGCTCACCGCACACCGGCGGCAGAGCGCCCCGCGCGGGCGGCACGGCGAGGAGTGCGACAGGTGCGGCCAGTCGGCAGCAAGTATCTGCTTGAGGAGACCCTGGGGCGGGGTGCCACCGGGACCGTCTGGCGCGGTCTGGTGCGCCAGGACGTCCAGGTGCCGGGCAGCGAGCCCGGGCAGCAGGTGGCGATCAAGGTGCTGCGCGAGGAGCTGGCGGCCGACCCGGACGTCGTGATGCGCTTCCTGCGCGAGCGCTCGCTGCTGCTGCGGCTGAGCCACCCGAACATCGTCCGGGTCCGCGACCTGGTCGTCGAGGGCGAGCTGCTGGCCCTGGTGATGGACCTGGTGGAGGGCCCCGACCTGGCCCGCTACCTGCGCGCCAACGGCCCGTTCAGCCCGATCGCGGGCGCCCTGCTGATGGCCCAGGTCGCGGACGCGCTGGCGGCCAGCCACGCGGACGGGATCGTCCACCGCGACCTCAAGCCGGCCAACGTGCTGCTCGCCTCCACCGTGGTGCAGGGCGCCGAGCGGATGCACCCGATGCTGACCGACTTCGGCATCGCCCGACTGGCCGACTCCCCGGGCGTCACCCGCACCCACGAGTTCGTCGGCACCCCGGCGTACGTCGCGCCCGAGTCCGCCGAGGGCCGCCCGCAGACCTCCGCGGTGGACGTCTACGGCGCCGGGATCATGCTGTACGAGCTGGTCACCGGCCGGCAGCCGTTCCAGGGCGACAGCGCCCTGGCCGTCCTCCAGGCCCACCTGGCGCAGGAACCCCAGCGGCCCAGCACCATGCCCGAGCCGCTGTGGACGGTGATCGAGCGCTGCCTGCGCAAGGACCCGGCGCAGCGGCCGAGCGCCACCACGCTGGCCCGCGCGCTGCGGGTGGTCGCGGCCGGGGTCGGGGTGCACGCCTCCCCGGCGGCGGTGGACGAGGCGCTGGCGGTCGGCGCCCTGCTGCTGCCGGACCCGCAGCCGACCGCCGTGCCCGGCACCGTACCGGTCGTCCCCGGTGGACCGGCCGGGGCGGAGGACCGCACCCAGGTGCTGCCCCCGGCCCCGGGCGGCCCGCAGTACGACCCGGCCGCGGCGACCCGGGTGATGGGCACCCAGCCGCCGCCCGCGCCGCCGTACGGCACCCAGGACCGCACCCAGGTGATGCCGCCCACCGCCGTGCCGCCTCCCCCGCCCGCCGGTCCGCCCGCGCCGCCCCAGGAGGAGGCGCCGCACCCGTGGCAGACCCAGCTGCGGGCGGCGCGCGACCGCAACCAGCAGACCCAGGTCGGCTACTTCGGCCCGGAGGACTTCGGGGAGCCGCAGGTCGCCCCGCCGCCCTACCAGGCCGGCCAGGGCGCTCCGGGCCGGCAGCAGCCGCCGGCCGGCTACCGCCCGGACCCGCGCCGCCAGGACCCGCCGCCCGGATACGCCCAGCGCCCGCCGGTCGCCCCGCCGCCCTACCAGGCCGGCCAGGGCAACCAGGGCGGTCACGGCCCGCAGGGCGACCAGGGCGGCCGTCCCCAGCCCCGGGGCGGCTACCGGCAGGCCCCGCCCGGGTACGGCCGGCCGCAGGGCGGCTACCCGCCGGCCCCGACCGGCGCGGCGCCGCGCCGGGCCGAGCCGCCCGCGCCGCAGTACCGGGAGCCCCGGCCGCCCCGGGAGGAGCCGCGCGAGCCGTCCCGCCGGGAGAGCGCCCCGCCGCGCGAGCGCCGTCCGCGCAGCCGCAACCGGATGTACGTCCCGGGGCTGGGCTGCCTCAAGGGCTGCCTGATGGTGCTGCTGGTGCTGGCCGTCGCCGCGATCGCGCTGTGGAACTTCACGCCGCTGCCGCACTACTGGGACAACGTCGTGGGCTGGTTCGACACCGCGCGGGACTGGGTGACCAGCGTGTTCGGCAGTTCCGGCAAGTAGCGCGGGGCAGGGCGGCGGGGTCGCGCCGCCCCGTCGCGGGCTGCTGACCGGGGGTCCGCACCCGTTCCGGGAGCCAGGATTGACGCTTTGTCGACAATTCGCGAGATTTCTCGGCCCCGAGTCCCGCTCCACGGCCCCCAGGCGCCCCGCGCAGGGGGTCCGGGCGCGTAGGTTGGTCGCTGTTGTCCCGCCCCACCGAGCGCGCCCGGACCCCCGGAGCGCTCCCGCGCCGTCCACGGAGCAGCATTGGCACGCAAGATCGGCAGCCGGTACACCGTCCACCAGGTCATCGGCCGGGGTTCGGCCGGGACGGTCTGGCTCGGTGAGGGACCCGACGGCCCGGTGGCGGTCAAGCTGCTGCGCGAGGACCTCGCCGCCGACCAGGTGCTGGTCGGCCGCTTCGTCCAGGAGCGCACGGCGCTGACCAGCCTCGACCACCCCCGGGTGGTCGGCGTGCGCGACATGGTCGTGGACGGCAGCGACCTCGCCCTGGTGATGGAACTGGTCCAGGGCACCGACCTGCGCTCCCGGCTGGAGCGGGACGGCGCCCTCCCGCCGCAGGTCGCCGCCTCGGTCATCGCCGACGTCGCCGACGGCCTCGCGGCCGCGCACGCGGCCGGGATCGTCCACCGCGACGTCAAGCCGGAGAACGTCCTGCTCGACCTCGCCGCCGCCCCCGGCCCCGGCGGCGCCCCGCGCGCCAAGCTCACCGACTTCGGCGTGGCCCGCCTGGTCGACGCCCCGCGCCGCACCCGGGCCACCCGGATCATCGGCACCCCCGACTACCTGGCCCCCGAGATCATCGAGGGCCTGGAGCCGCGGGCCGCCGTCGACATCTACGCCCTCGCCACCGTGCTGTACGAGCTGCTGGCCGGCTTCACCCCCTTCGGCGGCGGCCACACCGGCGCGGTGCTGCGCCGGCACGTCACCGAGCAGGTGCCGCCGATCCCCGGCCTGCCGGACGGGCTGTGGCGGATCATCTCCGAGTGCCTGGCCAAGGCCCCCGCCTCCCGGCTGCGCGCCGCCGAGCTGGCCGCCCGGCTGCGCGAGCAGCTGCCCTCGCTGGCCGGACTGCCGGTACTGGCCGTGCCCTCCCAGGGCCGCGCTCCGGCCGAGGAGCAGCTGACCCCCGGCGAGGCCGTCTACGCCGAGGTCGACGCCGGCCCGGGCGTCCACAAGCGCCGCCGCGGCCCGGCCGTCCCGCTGGTCCCGGGCGCCGCCCCGGACTCCACCCGGGACACCCACACCAGCCTGCGCCGCCCCTCGGCCGAGGAGCTGGCCGCGTACGCCGCCGAGTCCCGCGCCCAGCGCACCGCCCCGGGCCACCGCCGGGACCGGGCGGCCCTGCTGCGCCGCCGCCGGATGCTGGCCGTGCTGCTGGCCACCCTGCTGCTGCTGGCGGGCGCCGCCGCGGCCTGGACGGCCTTCGCCGCCACCGGGCCGGGCGCCGGCCACCCGGCCCGGCCGACCGTGCACGGCACCGCGCCGCGGGCCCCGTAGCCCCCTCCGGAGCCCTCCCGCAGCGGGGGTGTCGTCATGACCACCCCCGGAACCATTACGCTGGGGGCGTGGCAGCCGTCGATCCTTCCGAAGAGCTCAAGAACCTCGATACGACCATGGGGTCGATCGAGGCCGTCCTCGACCTGGACAAGATCCGGGCCGACATCGCGGTCCTGGAGGAGGAGGCAGCCGCCCCCACCCTGTGGGACGACGTCGCGAACGCGCAGAAGGTGACCAGCCGGCTCTCCTTCCTCCAGGGCGAACTGCGCCGCGTCGAGGGCCTGCGCGGCCGCATCGACGACCTGGGCGTGCTGTTCGAGCTCGCCGAGGCCGAGGACGACGCGGACACCCGCGCCGAGGCCGAGGCCGAGCTGGTCTCGCTGCAGAAGGCCGTCGAGGAGCTGGAGGTCCGCACCCTCCTCTCCGGCGAGTACGACGCCCGCGAGGCGCTGATCAACATCCGTGCCGAGGCCGGTGGCGTGGACGCCGCCGACTTCGCCGAGCAGCTGATGCGCATGTACCTGCGCTGGGCCGAGCGGCACGGGTACCCCACGGAGGTGTACGACACCTCGTACGCCGAAGAGGCCGGCATCAAGTCCGCGACCTTCACCGTGAAGGCCCCGTACGCCTACGGCACCCTCTCGGTCGAGCAGGGCACCCACCGGCTGGTCCGGATCTCGCCGTTCGACAACCAGGGCCGCCGGCAGACCTCCTTCGCGGGCGTCGAGGTGCTCCCGGTCGTCGAGCAGTCCGACCACGTCGACATCGACGAGGGCGACCTGCGGGTGGACGTCTACCGCGCCTCCGGCCCCGGCGGCCAGGGCGTCAACACCACCGACTCGGCGGTGCGCATCACGCACCTCCCGACCGGCATCGTGGTGTCCTGCCAGAACGAGCGCTCGCAGATCCAGAACAAGGCGTCCGCGATGAACGTCCTCCAGGCCAAGCTGCTCGAACGGCGCCGCCAGGAGGAGAAGGCCGCGATGGACGCGCTGAAGGACAGCGGCAGCTCCTGGGGCAACCAGATGCGCTCCTACGTCCTGCACCCGTACCAGATGGTCAAGGACGTCCGCACCGCGTACGAGGCCGGCAACCCGCAGGCCGTCCTGGACGGCGACATCGACGGCTTCATCGAGGCCGGCATCCGCTGGCGCAAGCAGCGCGAGACCAGCGCCGAGTAAGCACCCGGACACACCCGGGCCCGGACACACAAGCAGAAGGCCCCCGACCACGACGGTCGGGGGCCTTCCGCGTGGTCAGGGGCCTCAGGCCAGCGCCTGCCGCGCGATCAGCGCCACCGCGAGCAGACCGGCCAGCAGGGCCAGCAGCATCGCGGGGGAAAGCGCGGCGAACGGCCCCTGCTGCCCCTGCAGCCGGGCCCGGTTGGCGCGGCACACCGGGCAACGCCCGTCGCTGACGCGGCCGTTGCAGTTGGCGCACACCAGATGGTCGCACGTCATGCGATCTCCTCCTCGCTGCTACAGCCAACGCACCGGACGGGGCTTTGGTTCCCTCTTCTTACCTGTACGGGGAGTCTGCCCTGTACGGGGGAGCGGCCGGACACGGTCGCCACCTCCACTCTGCCAGGTTCTGGCGCTTCCGGCTCCCGGGCTGTGAGATGGCTCGCAGTTATCGGGGCACAGCCGGACATTCTCCCCCAGATTCCGAGCTCCCTCCCGGCGGTCCCTGCGGGCCGGCCGCCGGTTCGCGTATGGTCCCAGACCGGGAGCGGCCCTCCGCGCTCCCATCGCCCGCCGCCGGACCGGGCCTCCGGGGCGGACCGACCGAGGACTGGCGCCGCCTAGGATGGCCTCCGTGATGCAGCCGTGATCAGATTCGACAACGTCTCCAAGACCTATCCCAAGCAGAACCGTCCCGCCCTGGACAACGTCTCGCTGGAGATCGAGAAGGGTGAGTTCGTCTTCCTGGTCGGCTCGTCCGGCTCGGGGAAGTCCACCTTCCTGCGCCTGTGCCTGCGCGAGGAGCGCCCCTCCACGGGCGCCGTGCACGTGCTGGGCAAGGACCTGGGCAAGCTGTCCAACTGGAAGGTGCCGCACATGCGCCGCCAGCTGGGCACCGTCTTCCAGGACTTCCGCCTGCTGCCCAACAAGACGGTCGCGCAGAACGTCGCCTTCGCGCTGGAGGTGATCGGCAAGCCCAAGAGCGCCATCAACAAGGTGGTGCCCGAGGTGCTGGAGCTGGTCGGCCTCGGCGGCAAGGAGGACCGCATGCCGGGCGAGCTGTCCGGTGGTGAGCAGCAGCGCGTGGCGATCGCCCGGGCGTTCGTGAACCGCCCGATGCTGCTGATCGCGGACGAGCCCACGGGCAACCTCGACCCGCAGAACTCGGTCGGCATCATGAAGCTGCTCGACCGGATCAACCGCACCGGCACCACGGTGCTGATGGCCACCCACGACCAGGCCATCGTCGACCAGATGCGCAAGCGGGTCATCGAACTCGACAAGGGGCTGCTCGTCCGCGACCAGGCCCGCGGCGTCTACGGCTACCAGCACTGATCCACCAGCGCTGACCCCGTGGGGCCGCCGGCCCGACCGCCAGACCGCGCAGTACCGACCCTGGAGTTGTTTCCCGCATGCGTGCCCAGTTCGTCCTGTCGGAGATCGGTGTGGGTCTCCGACGCAACCTGACCATGACCATCGCGGTCGTGGTCAGCGTCGCGCTCTCCCTCGCCCTCGCCGGTTCCTCGCTCCTGGTCCGCGACCAGGTGAACTCCATGAAGGGGTACTGGTACGACAAGGTCGAGGTGAGCATCTACTTCTGCACCAAGGCGGACGCCCGCAACTCGCCGCAGTGCGACAAGGGCGCGGCCACCGACCAGCAGGTCCAGGACATCAAGGACCAGCTGGACAAGATGACTTCGGTGGTCCAGTCGTCCACCTACGAGAGCTCCGCCGAGGCGTACAAGCACTGGAAGGAGATGAACCCGGACAACCCGCTCATCTCCGTCCTGGGCCCGGACGCCATGCCGCAGTCCTGGCGGGTGAAGCTCAACGACCCGACCAAGTACGACGTCATCCAGAGCGCCTTCGCGGGCAAGCCCGGCGTCAAGTCGGTCGAGGACCAGCGGAAGATCCTGGAGAACCTGTTCGGCCTGCTCAACGGCCTGCAGACGGCGGCGTTCGTGATCATGGTGCTGATGCTCTTCGTCGCGTTGCTGCTGATCGTCAACACCGTCCGGGTGTCGGCGTACAGCAGGCGGCGCGAGACCGGCATCATGCGCCTGGTCGGTGCCTCGAACTTCTACGTCCAGATGCCGTTCATCGCCGAGGCGGCGTTCTCCGCGCTGCTCGGTGCGGCGCTCGCCTCCGGGCTGCTGATCGGCGGGCACTTCTTCGTCCAGAACTGGCTGGCCGACCGGGTGCAGTTCATCCACTTCATCGGCCTCGGCTCGGTGCTGGCGGTGATCCCGCTGCTGGTCGTGGTCGGTATGGGCATGGCGGGGATCGCGGCGTTCTTCACCCTGCGCAAGTACCTCAAGGTCTGACCCGCGCCGGTTCCTCCGGCCCCGTACGGCACTGCGCCGTACGGGGCCGTCGCCGTTCCGCTACCGCTCGTTCCGGCCCGCCGCGCGCGGCGCGGTGTCTACACTCCGGTGCCATGCTGCAAACTCCGCGCAGGGCGCGTCAGGTGGCCGCCCTCAGCCTGGTGTTCGGCGCCGTGCTGCTGGCCGGCGCCGCCACCGGCGCCTGGGGCGACCCGGGCGATCCGCCGGGCCGCGCCTCCGCCGACCACGCCCCGGCCGCCGCCGGGCTCCCGGCGGACCCGTCCGGCAGGGCGCTGTCGGAGCAGCAGGCCGAGCACCTGCTCGCGGCCGGCGGCGACCGCTGGGGCGCGTACTACACCGCGCAGGAGTACGCGGAGTTCAGCCAGGGCCTGGACGGCCGCTACCCCGGCGTCGGCCTGTCGGTCGGCCGCGGCGAGGACGGCGTCACCGAGGTCTCCCAGGTCGTCCCGGCCGGACCGGCTGCCCGGGCCGGGATCGCCCCCGGCGACCGGCTGCTGCGGATCGGCCCGGACCAGGCCGACCGGCTGCCGGTCACCGAGGTGGTCGCCCGGCTGCGCGGGCAGGGCGACGAGCGCCGGGCCGGCTCCGAGGTCACCCTGGCCGTGCGGCGCGGCGACGGCGAGGTGCGCGAACTGCGGCTGGAGCGGGTGCTGCTGGACAGCCGGCAGGTCACCGCGGAGCACCTGGACCACGGCGTGCTGCGGATCACCGTCCGGGCCTTCACCAGCGGCGTGGCCGACCAGGTGCGCGCCGCGCTGCGCGCCCCGCACACCGGGGCGGTGCTCGATCTGCGCGGCAACTCCGGCGGGTTGGTGGACGAGGCGGTCGGCACCGCCGGGAGCTTCCTGGACGGCGGACCGGTCGGCTCGTACCAGGAGCGCGGCGGAACGCGGGAGTTGGCCGCCCCGCCCGGCGGCGACGCGCGCACCCCGCTGGTGGTGCTGGTGGACGGCGGCACGATGAGCGCCGCCGAACTGCTCGCCGGCGCCCTGCAGGACCGCAGCCGCGCCGTGGTGGTGGGTTCGCGGACCTTCGGCAAGGGCACCGTCCAGCAGCCCAGCCGGCTCGCCGACGGCGCCGTGCTGGAGATGACCGTCGGCCGCTACCACACCCCGGCCGGGCGCTCCCTGGACGGCACCGGCCTGGCTCCGGACGTCCCGGCCACCGCGGGCGAGGACGCCGACGCGCTGGCCCTGCGCGTCCTCGCCGGACTCGGGACCCGGTCCTGACCGGCCGGACGGCCCCTAAAGCAGCTGCCCGATCCGGCCGCGGAGTGCGAGAATGACCGGGCTATGGCAAAGGAAACCGGACAGAAGCTGATCGCGCAGAACAAGAAGGCGCGACACGAGTACACGATCCTCGACACCTACGAGTGCGGCCTCGTCCTCACCGGCACCGAGGTCAAGTCGCTGCGGGAGGGACGGGCCAACCTGGTCGACGGCTACGCCTACATCCAGAACCACGAGGCGTGGATCGACAACGTCTTCATCCCCGAGTACACCCAGGGGACGTGGACCAACCACGCGGCCCGGCGCAAGCGCAAGCTGCTGCTGCACAAGCTGGAGATCCGCAAGATCGAGACCAAGGTCCGCGACGCGGGCCACACGCTGGTCCCGCTGTCGCTGTACTTCAAGGACGGCCGGGTCAAGCTGGAACTCGCGCTCGCGGTCGGCAAGAAGCTGTACGACAAGCGCCAGACGCTCCGCGAGAAGCAGGACACCCGCGAGGCGGCCCGCGCGGTGGCGGCGGCCCGGCGGCGCCAGCGTTAATCCGCTGGACCCTCGCCCGTCGCCTCGCGTACTATGGCGCAAGCAACACGGACGGTCACCGTCCGAGCTGTTTCTCAAAAAAACATGGGGATGATCGGTTTCGACAGGGGATGTTGAAACAGGGGAAGCGAGCCGAGGAACGCGGCAATGATCTCGTTAACCACGTGTCGCAAAAAAATAATCGCCAACTCTAAGCGCGATTCCCAGCAGTTCGCTCTCGCTGCCTAATAAGCACCGATAGCGCTTGGGTGTCAGACCGGGGAGTTCCCGACCCGGACCCTGGCATAATCTAGGGAACTCAACCGTCCGCCCGGGCTGCGGGGGCGGATGGGAAATCAAACAGCAGCTGGGCCTGTTGGCGGCTTGTCCGCGTGACCGCCAGGGCCGAGAAAAGCACAGCGGACTGCGCTCGGAGAAGCCCTGAATTAACTCCACTGGACCCGGGTTCGATTCCCGGCATCTCCACCACCCCATGTTCACACCGAAGGCCGTCCACCGCTCACGCGGAGGGCGGCCTTCGAATTTTTACCGTCCCGGTGCGGCGCGTCCGCCCGCCCGGGCGTAGGATCATCCGTCCGCTCGTTTTCCGGAGCCGGATTCCGCCGCAACCCCCGAGGCCATGCAGAGCAACACGGACACCACCCCCACCGCCGATCACGAGACCGTCCGCGAGCGCGAGATCGCCGGTGAACAGCAGCACCTCGACACCGTCTACCACCGGCTGGAGGAGAAGCTCGCCGAGGCCGAGTACATCCTGGAGGACGCCGCCAAGCGGGTCCACGTCGGCACCCCCGGCGCCCTCGCCGAGCGCGACGCCCAGGTCTACCGGGCCGGCGCCCACCTCCAGCGCCTCAACAACGAGTTCGAGGACTTCCTCTTCGGCCGGATCGACCTCCAGCAGGCGGACGCCCCGGAGGAGCACGGCATCCCGTCCGACACCCCGCTGGACCCGGCCGACCCGGCCGTCGCCGAGACGCTCCACATCGGCCGCCTGGGCGTGCTGGACGCCGAGTACGGCCCGCTGGTGATCGACTGGCGGGCGCCCGCCGCCGCGCCGTTCTACCGGGCCACCCCCGTCGAGCCGGGCCGGGTCATCCGCCGCCGGGTGATCCGTTCCAAGGGCCGCAAGGTGATCGGCGTCGAGGACGACCTGCTGCGCCCCGACCTCACCCCGACCCTGGACGGCGAGGAGCTGGCCGTGGTCGGCGACGGCGCGCTGATGGCCTCGCTGGGCCGCGCCCGCAGCCACTCGATGCGCGACATCGTCTCGTCGATCCAGAAGGAGCAGGACGAGGTGATCCGCGCCGCCGCGGCCGGCGCCACGCTCGTCACCGGCGGCCCCGGCACCGGCAAGACCGCCGTCGCCCTGCACCGCGCCGCGTACCTGCTCTACCAGGACCGCCGCCGCTACGCCGGGGGCATCCTGGTGGTCTCGCCGACCCCGCTGCTGGTCTCCTACACCGAGGGCGTGCTGCCCTCGCTCGGCGAGGAGGGCCAGGTCGCCATCCGCGCCGTCGGCTCGCTGGTGGACGGCATCGAGGCGGGCACCTACGACACCCCGGAGGCGGCCCGGGTCAAGGGCTCGGCCCGGATGGTGCAGCTGCTGCGCCGGGCCGCCCGGGCGGCGCTGGAGCTGGGCGCCCCGCAGGAGCTCAAGGTGGTCGCCCGCGGCGAGGTGCTGAAGCTGGACGCGGGCCGGCTGAGGGCCGTGCGCGGCAACGTGGTGGGCTCAGGGGGGACCCCGCTGAACCTGCTGCGCCCGCGCGCCCGCCGGCTGCTGCTGGACGCCCTGTGGCAGGAGGCCACCCGGCACCTGCCCAAGCCCACCGACCACTACGCCCGGGAGCAGCGCCAGGAGGAGAAGGAGTCCTTCGACGACTACGTCTCGGACGAGCCGGCCTTCCTGGCCTTCCTGGACGCCTGGTGGCCGGCCCTGAGCCCGCGCCGGGTCCTCGGCACGCTCAAGCAGACCCGGCACACCAACCGGATCGCCCGCCGCGCCGTCACCCCGGACGAGGCGAAGCTGCTGGCCGCCTCCTGGCGCCACCTGTCGCCGGAGGGCGAGGGCGCGCTGTCGGCGCACGACGTCGCGCTGGTGGACGAGCTGCAGGTGCTGCTCGGCGAGCCGGCCCGTCCGAAGGTCCGCGAGGTGGACGCGGTGGACCTGCTGAGCGGCCTGGAGGAGGTCACCACCTTCGCCGACCGCAGCTCCCGCCAGCGCGACCGCCGGCCGGTGGAGCGCAAGGAGTACGCCCACGTCATCGTGGACGAGGCCCAGGACCTCACCCCGATGCAGTGGCGGATGATCGGCCGCCGGTCCCGGATGGCCACCTGGACCATCGTCGGCGACCCGGCGCAGTCCTCCTGGCCGTTCCCGCAGGAGGCCCAGGCGGCGATGGACGAGGTGCTGGCCGGCAAGCCGCGCCGCCGCTTCACGCTGACCGTCAACTACCGCAACCCGGCCGAGATCGCCGAGGTGGCGGCCAAGGTGCTGGCGCTGGCCGCGCCGGGCACGCCCTCGCCGAGCGCGGTGCGCCACGTCGGCGTGGAGCCGCGCTTCGCGGCCGTCACCGACCCCGCGCCGGAGGCCTTCGGCAAGGCCGCCAGGGCCGAGCTGGAGCACCTGCTGGGCGAGGTGGACGGCACGGTGGCGATCGTGGTGCCGATGGACCGCCGGGCCGAGGCCGCGGGCTGGGCCGAGGGCCTGGGCGAGCGCGTGGTGGCGCTGGGCAGCCTGGAGGCCAAGGGCCTGGAGTACGACGCGACGGTGGTCGCCGACCCGACCGGCATCGCCGGCGAGTCGGAGGCCGGCCTGCGGGTGCTGTACGTGGCGCTGACCCGGGCGACCCAGCGGCTGACCGTGCTGTCCGGCCCGGACGACCTGCCGGACGCGGCCGGCGTGCCCGCGCTGCTGCACGGCTGACCCGCCCATGACGAAGGCCCCTCACCGGTGGTGAGGGGCCTTCAGACGTTTAGAACACCGACCCGCCATGCTCGCCTCGCGGCAAGTGGTCCCTCTAAGGGACGAAGGTTGGGCCCGGGGGCTTGGATCGAGCCGGTGCCTGTCCAATGTAACGCATCGGCCCGCAGAGGCAAGGAGTGGAGGGCGGAAGACCGCGGGAGGCCGGGCCCGGTTGTCGGATCCGCACACTCAATGAACGTTATTTCTGGCAATCCCTTGGAAGGTGCGACGATCGAGGTCTAGCATGCGCAGGCGATGCCTTCAACAAAATGTTGAGCCTGCGGGACAGACGGAAGAAGGAAGCGTCGATGGCGACGGTGCCCAGTGTCTCCAACTCGATCACGGTGCGACTGGAGGTCCCGGCCCGCGGCAACGCGGTCAGTGCGATCACCACGGCCGTGGAGTCCTCCGGCGGATCGGTGACCGGTCTCGACGTCACCGCTTCCGGTCTGGAGGCGCTGCGGATCGACGTGACCGTGGCGGCCTCCTCCGTGGCCCACGGCGAGGAGATCGTCGAGAAGCTGCGGGCGATCGACGGCGTGTCGATCGGCAAGGTCTCGGACCGCACCTTCCTGATGCACCTCGGCGGCAAGATCGAGATGTCCTCGAAGCTGCCGATCCGCAACCGTGACGACCTCAGCATGATCTACACCCCGGGTGTCGCCCGGGTCTGCATGGCGATCGCCGAGAACCCCGAGGACGCCCGCCGCCTGACCATCAAGCGCAACAGCGTCGCGGTGGTCACCGACGGCTCGGCGGTGCTGGGCCTGGGCAACATCGGCCCGGCGGCCGCGCTGCCCGTCATGGAGGGCAAGGCGGCCCTGTTCAAGCGCTTCGCCGGGATCGACGCCTGGCCGATCTGCCTGGACACCCAGGACACCGACGAGATCGTCGCCATCGTCAAGGCGATCGCCCCGGGCTTCGCCGGCATCAACCTGGAGGACATCTCCGCGCCGCGCTGCTTCGAGATCGAGGCCCGGCTGCGCGAGGCCCTGGACATCCCGGTCTTCCACGACGACCAGCACGGCACCGCGATCGTGGTGCTGGCCGCCCTCACCAACGCGCTGAAGGTGGTCGGCAAGGAGATCGGCGACATCCGCGTGGTGATGTCGGGCGCCGGCGCCGCCGGCACCGCGATCCTCAAGCTGCTGATGGCCGCCGGTGTCGAGCACGCCACCGTCGCGGACGTCCGCGGCGTGGTCCACCTGGGCCGTGACGACCTCAACGAGAGCCTGCGCTGGATCGCCGAGCACACCAACCGCTCGGGCCGCACCGGCACCCTCAAGGAGGCCGTGGCGGGCGCCGACGTCTTCATCGGCGTGTCGGCCCCGAACGTCCTGGACGGCGACGACCTGGCCACCATGGCCGAGCAGGCCATCGTCTTCGCGCTGGCCAACCCGGACCCGGAGGTCGACCCGGCCGTCGCCCGGCAGACCGCCGCCGTGGTCGCCACCGGCCGCAGCGACTTCCCGAACCAGATCAACAACGTGCTGGTGTTCCCGGGCGTCTTCCGCGGCCTGCTGGACGCCCAGAGCCGCACGGTCAACACCGAGATGATGATCGCCGCCGCGCGGGCGCTGGCCACCACCGTCGGCGACGACGAGCTGAACGCCAACTACATCATCCCGAGCGTCTTCCACAAGGACGTCGCCAAGACCGTCGCCGCCGCGGTGCGCGACGCCGCCCTGGCCGACGCCCAGGCGCCCGCCCCGGCCCGTCCGACCCCCGGCATCGTCGGCACCCTCGACACCTCCGCCTTCCCCGTCGTCAAGCTCTGAGCACGGCACCCGACGACGTGTCGTCGATCGGTCAAATGTCCGATTAGCGGCCATACTCGCCCAAGCCCGCCCCGAACCCTTGCGACACAAGGGCGAGGGGCGTGTTTGGGCTTGTCGTGCCTAGGGCGTACGGTAGCCCTGCACGGGGCAGGCGTGTCCGACAAGTACGGAACGTCCCCCTGGTCTTCCGGCGTGTCGTCCCGACCGCCGCCCGCGCCCGGTCCGCCGGAGCCGACGGAGCGTCACACCTCCAACGGGCGGGCATTGTTCGGGTGGCTCGGCCGGGGCCCGATTGGCTTTCTCGGGGCCGGTCGGGGCAGGATTCGTTCCCAGGCGGGCGGGCGGGCCTTCGACGGCTCCGGCGCGCGGCATCGGGTACGGACCCGGCCTGCGACCACGCATTGCCTGCATGAGCACAGTGTGCGGACCTGCGGCCCATCCGGGTGCCCCCCGGTGGGAGCACCGATGGGCCCCCGCACACCGCAAGCGAACAGACCACAGGAGTACACATGAACCGCAGTGAGCTGGTGGCCGCGCTGTCCGAGCGCGCCGAGGTGACCCGCAAGGACGCCGACGCCGTTCTGGCCGCCTTCGCCGAGATCGTCGGCGAGGTCGTCGCCAAGGGCGACGAGAAGGTCACCATCCCCGGTTTCCTGACCTTCGAGCGCACCCACCGCGCTGCCCGCACCGCCCGCAACCCGCAGACCGGTGAGCCGATCCAGATCGCGGCCGGCTACAGCGCCAAGGTCAGCGCCGGCTCCAAGCTGAAGGAAGCCGCCAAGGGCGCCTGAGTCACCCCTTGAACGCCCGAGAGGCCGGGCTCCCCGCGGGGAGCCCGGCCTCTCGCCGTGTGCCGGCCGCTACGCGTCGACCAACTGCTCGCTGGGCAGCTCGACGTGGGCGCCGAGGTCCCGCAGCTTCTCCATGAAGTTCTCGTAGCCGCGGTTGATCAGGTCGATGCCGTGCACGGTCGAGGTGCCCTCGGCCGCCAGCGCCGCGATCAGGTACGAGAAGCCGCCGCGCAGGTCCGGGATGACCAGCTCGGCGCCGATCAGCTTGGACGGGCCGGAGACGACCGCGGAGTGCAGGAAGTTGCGAGCGCCGAAGCGGCACGGGGTGCCGCCCAGGCACTCGCGGTAGAGCTGGATGTGCGCGCCCATCTGGTTCAGCGCGCCGGTGAAGCCCAGCCGGGACTCGTACACCGTCTCGTGCACGATGGACAGCCCGGTGGCCTGGGTCAGCGCGACCACCAGCGGCTGCTGCCAGTCGGTCTGGAAGCCCGGGTGCACGTCGGTCTCCAGGGCGATCGCCTTGAGCTCGCCGCCCGGGTGCCAGAAGCGGATGCCCTCGTCGTCCACCTCGAAGGCGCCACCGACCTTCCGGAAGGTGTTGAGGAAGGTCATCATCTCCAGCTGGCGGGCGCCGCGGACGTAGATGTCGCCCTTGGTGGCGAGCGCCGCGCAGGCCCAGGAGGCGGCCTCCAGGCGGTCCGGCAGGGCGCGGTGGGTGTAGCCGCCCAGCTCGTCCACACCGGTGATCAGGATGGTGCGGTCCGTGCCCAGGGTGATGATCGCGCCCATCTTCTGCAGCACGCAGATCAGGTCGACGATCTCCGGCTCGATGGCCGCGTTGCGCAGCTCGGTGACGCCCTCGGCGAGGACGGCCGTGAGCAGCACCTGCTCGGTCGCGCCGACCGAGGGGTAGGGCAGCTCGATCTTGGTGCCGCGCAGCCGCTGCGGGGCGACCAGGTAGGTGCCCTGCGGGTGCTTCTCGATGGTGGCGCCGAACTGACGCAGCACCTCGAAGTGGAAGTCGACGGGCCGGCCGCCGATGTCGCAGCCGCCCAGGCCCGGGATGAAGGCGTGGCCGAGGCGGTGCAGCAGCGGGCCGCAGAACAGGATCGGGATCCGGGAGGAACCCGCGTGGGCGTCGATGTCGGCCACGTTGGCGCTCTCGACGTGCGAGGGGTCGAGGATCAGCTCGCCGTCCTCGTCGCCGGTGCGCACGGTCACGCCGTGCAGCTGCAGCAGGCCGCGGACCACCTTGACGTCGCGGATGTCCGGGACGTTGCGCAGTCTGCTGGGGCCCTGGCCGAGGAGGGCGGCGACCATGGCCTTGGGGACCAGGTTCTTCGCACCGCGGACGCGGATCTCGCCTTCGAGCGGGTTTCCGCCGTGGACCAGCAGGACGTCGTCGGTCATCGTTCTCGCAATCCGGGGTGCCAGAGGAGTGGGAACGGCTCCGGTGCGGAACCGTTGGTGGACCGGTGGTACGGGCGTACGGGCGCGTTCGGGCCCCCGGAGAATCCGAGTCGGCACCGTAGAGGGGCGTCCACCATCCGTAGATGGTAGTAGGCGTCCCGGTGGTTCCCGTGAGCCTCTCCCGTGATGGTGCTCTCTCCGGCCCCGCTCCCGCCCGCCGGTTCGGCCGTACGGGTGTTCGTCCGGCGTGGCGGGGTTTCGAGTGTTGCGGTGTCCGACCGGGGCCGTTCTGCGGGATCATGTGTGGCATGACGGCGGCCCATTCGCACGGAGGCCGGTCGCACACCGGCCGTCTGCTCGTCGCGACGCCCGTGCTCACCGACCCCAACTTCGCCCGGGCGGTGGTACTGCTCCTCGACCACGACGCCGAGGGGGCGCTCGGCGTGGTGCTCAACCGGCCGACGCCGGTCGAGGTGGGCAGTGTCCTGGACGGCTGGGGCAGACTCGTCGGCCAGCCGGCGGTGGTCTTCCAGGGCGGGCCGGTGGCGCTGGACTCGGCGCTCGGCCTGGCGGTCGCCCCGGGGGAGCCCAGCTCCGGCGAGCCGCTCGGCTGGCGGCGGGTGCACGGCGCGATCGGCCTGGTGGACCTGGAGGCGCCACCCGAGGTGCTGGCCGGGGAGCTGGGGAGCCTGCGGATCTTCGCCGGGTACGCCGGCTGGTCGCCGGGCCAGCTGGAGGCGGAGCTGGAGAGCGGCGCCTGGTACCTGGTGGACTGCGAGCCGGGGGACGTCTCCAGCCCCGAGCCGGAGCGGCTGTGGCGCGCGGTGCTGCGCCGCCAGCGCGGCCCGCTGGCCCTTCTGGCGACCTATCCGGACGACCCGACGATGAACTGAGCGGCCGCCCCCGGGGCCGGGCCCGCGGTGCGACACTGGCCCGGTTTCCGGGGGCGCCCATAGACTTGGCACTCATGAGCACTCTTGAGCCCGAGCGCGGCCTCGGCACCGGCACCCTGGTCGAGCCCGTCCCGCAGGTGTCCCACGGGGACGGCGACCACGAGCGCTTCGCGCACTACGTCCAGAAGGACAAGATCATGGAGAGCGCGCTCTCCGGGTCCCCGGTCGTGGCGCTGTGCGGCAAGGTGTGGGTGCCCGGGCGCGACCCGAAGAAGTACCCGGTCTGCCCGATGTGCAAGGAGATCTACGACGGCATCGGCAAGCCGCAGGGCGGCGACGGCGACAAGCAGTAGCCGTCCGTCCGCGGAACGCCGTTTTGCATAGCACCGCGTTTCGGAACTGGTCTATGCCAATCGTGGCGGGCCTGGGCAGGATGTCGGAATGGACCTCATTCCCGCACCTTCGAGTGCCGTCCGGCGCCCGGACGAGGACTTCCCGCTCGACGCCACCACCACGCTGACCGCGCCGCCCGGCCTGTCCGACGCCGAGCGGTGGCTGCGCGGCACGCTGTCCGCGGCCACCGGGCTCCCGCTCGGTCCGGGCCGGCCGGGCACGGGCATCGAACTGGTCCTGGACGACGCCCTGGCCGCCGAGGCGTACCGGATCTCGGTGCGCCCCGGCCACGCCCTGCTCGCCGCGGGCGGCCCGGCCGGTGCGTCGTGGGCCGCGCAGACCCTGCGGCAGCTGCTGGGACCGGACGCCTACCGCCGCTCCCCGCTGCGCCGGGAGGGCTGGGTGCTGCCCGGCGCGGACATCGCGGACGCGCCCCGGTTCGGCTGGCGCGGCGCGCTGCTGGACGTCGCCCGGCACTTCCTGCCCAAGTCCGACGTGCTGCGCTTCGTCGACCTGCTGGCCGCGCACAAGCTCAACGTGCTGCACCTGCACCTGACCGACGACCAGGGCTGGCGGGTGGAGATCAAGCGCTACCCGAGGCTGACCGGGCGCGGCGCCTGGCGGGAGCGCTCGATGGTGGGCTACCGGTCCGGGCAGCGCCGGGACGACCGCCCGCACGGCGGCTACTACACCCAGGACGACCTGCGCGAGATCGTCGCCTACGCGGCCGCGCGCGGGGTCACCGTCGTCCCGGAGATCGACCTGCCCGGCCACACCCAGGCCGCCGTCGCCGCCTACCCCGAGCTGGGCAACACCGACGTGGTGGACACCGCCGCGCTCGGCGTCTGGACGGACTGGGGGGTGAGCCACCACGTCCTCAACGCCTCCGAGGAGACCCTGCGCTTCTTCGAGGGGGTGCTGGAGGAGGTCCTGGAGCTGTTCCCGTCCGAGTTCGTCCACCTCGGCGGCGACGAGTGCCCCAAGGAGCAGTGGAAGGACAGCGCCGCCGCCCAGGCCCGGATCCGCGAGCTGGGCCTGGCCAACGAGGACGAGCTGCAGAGCCACGTCATCCGGCACTTCGACCGCTGGCTGGCCGAGCGGGGCCGTCGGCTGATCGGCTGGGACGAGATCCTGGAGGGGGGTCTCGCCGTCGCCACCACGCCGAAGGGCGCGCCGGTGCCCGAAGCGACGGGCGACGGGCGACCGGCGGAGGAGGGGGCGCCGGAGGGAGGAGCGTCGGCGTCGGGCACCGAGCGCCCGGAGGCGTGGGGGCGGTCACGCGCGGCGGTGTCGTCCTGGCGGGGGTTCGGCGGGGGGATCGCGGCCGCGAAGGCCGGGCACGACGTGGTGATGTGCCCCGAGCAGCACGTCTACCTCGACCACCGGCAGGCGGACGGGCCGGACGAGCCGATCCCGGTCGGCTTCGTGCGCACGCTGGAGGACGTCTACCGCTTCGAGCCGGTCCCGCCGCAGCTGGACGAGGCCGCCGCCCGGCACGTCATCGGCACCCAGGCCAACCTGTGGAGCGAGTTCGCGGACAGCGCCCGGGACGTCGACTACCGGGTCTTCCCCCGGCTGGTCGCCTTCGCCGAGGTTGCCTGGTCCGAGCTGCCCGCCGAGCCGGCCGAACGCGACTACCCGGGCTTCGAGCGCCGGCTGCGCGGCCACCTGGAGGTGCTGGACGCGCTCGGCGTCGAGTACCGCCCGCTGGACGGCCCGCATCCGTGGCAGCGCCGGCCCGGGGTGGCGGGGCGGCCGATCGAGGGGCCGCCGCCGGTGCGCTGAGCCGGTGCTCCGTTGCGCCGATGTGTCCTTCGGGAACTTATGGGCGGTCATCTGACGTCAAGAAAAGATGAACATCTGCCCCGGCTTGGTCAAGGCCGGGGCAGATACCGCCCGGTATCCGTACCAATCGGGCAGTCCCGTTCACCGGCCCCGAAATGATCATCGAGCATTGTGTGCCAGAGTTGCCCAACCCGGCCCGATCGCCCGTACCCTACGGCCAGGCCGGGCTGCTGACGCGGACAGTGCGGCCGCGGCCGCGGGCGGCGAGCGATCGATGAGCAAGTGGAGCACGGTGGGACCCAGGTGAACCGGACGATCATGCTGCCGGCCTCGCTCGACGAGGCCGTCGACGCGCTGGCCGCCGCCCCGGCCGCGGTACCGGTGGCCGGAGCCACCGACCTCATGGAGGCCGTCAACGCCGGACGGCTGCGCCCCGCCGCCCTGGTCGGGCTCGGCCGGATCACCGAACTGCGCGGCTGGCGCTACGAGGACGGCGGCACCGCCGTGCTCGGCGCCGGACTCACCCACGCCCGGATGGACCGCCCCGACTTCGCCGCGCTCATCCCCGCCCTCGCCGACGCCGCCCGCACCGCCGGCCCGCCGCAGGTCCGCAACGTCGGCACCCTCGGAGGCAACATCGTCACCGCCGCCCCGGCCGGCGACACCCTCCCGGTGCTCGCCGCCCTGGAGGCCACCGTCACCCTCGCCCGGGCCGGCGCCAGCCGCGAGGTACCGGTCAGTCACCTGCTGACCGGCCTGGACCCGGTGCGCCCGGGCGAACTGCTCACCTGGGTAAGGGTCCCGCTGCTGCACGCGCCGCAGGTCTTCCTCAAGGCCACCGGCCGCAGCGGTCCGGCCCGTGCCACCGCCTCCGTCGCGCTCGTCCTCGACCCGGCCCGGCGCGCCGTGCGCTGCGCCGTCGGCGCCGTCGCCCCGGTGCCGCTGCGCCCGCTGGAGGCCGAGGCCTGGGTGGCCGGCTGCATCGACTGGGACGGCAGCCGGGAGATCGACCCGGCGGCCGGCGCCGCCTTCGGCGAGTACGTGGCCGCCGCCTGCGTCCCCGACAACTACGGCGCCGAGGGCGCCTGGGAGGCCGTGACCGAGGGGCCGACCGCGGCCGCCGTTCGGCTGCGGCGTACCGTATCGGTGCTGGCCCGACGGGCACTGGGAAGGGCGCTGAAGTGACCACAGACCCCATCGAGACCCTCGACGCCGACCCGCTCGGCCTCGCCCCGCAGGTCAGTCGGGAGCTGCGCCCGTGCGCCTCCTACACGCTGCGGGTCAACGGTTTCGAACGGCCCGTCACCGACGCCTGGATCGGCGAGAGCCTGCTCTACGTGCTGCGCGAGCGGCTCGGCCTGGCCGGCGCCAAGGACGGCTGCGAGCAGGGCGAGTGCGGGGCCTGCTCGGTGCAGGTGGACGGCCAGCTGGTGGCCGGCTGCCTGGTGCCCGCCGCGCTGGCCGCCGACAGCGAGATCAACACCGTCGAGGGCCTGTCGGCCGGCGGTGCCGCGAGCGACGTCCAGCAGGCGCTGGCCGCCTCCGGAGCCGTGCAGTGCGGCTACTGCACCCCCGGCATGGCGATGGCCGTGCACGACCTGCTCCAGCGCAACCACCGGCCCACCGAGGTCGAGGCCCGGCAGGCGCTGTGCGGCAACCTCTGCCGCTGCACCGGCTACCGCGGCGTGCTGGCCGCCGTCCAGACCGTCGCGGACGCCCGCGCCCTGGAGGCCGAGGAGGCGGAGCGGGCCGCCGCTGCCGCCGCCGAGGAGGCCGCCGCCGAACCGTCCGCCGACGCCGGGGCACCGGACGCCGCCGCCGCGCCCGCCGAGCAGCCCCCCACCGTCGGGCAGCCGGCCGCCGTCGAGCCGGAGCCGGTGGTCGAGCCGCCGGTCTACGCCGACGCCGAGGCCTGGATCGAGCACGTCCCCCAGCCGCTGGCCGAGCCCGCCGCCGCCCCCGACCAGGCCCAGGTGCAGGTCCAGCCGCCGGTCGAACAGCCCTACGGCGACGGCGGTTACGACACCGGCGTGTACGACACCTCCGCCCTGACGGCGATGCAGCCCGGCATCCCCGCCCAGGCCGTCGACGACCAGGTGTACTACCAGCCGCAGGGCTACCCCGAGCAGCCGTACCAGGCCACCCCCGCCCACGGCACCTACGTGCCGGCCGGCTACCCGGACGGCCACCAGCAGCAGAACGGCTACGACACCGGCTACGACACCGGCTACGACGCCCCGGTCTACGAGCCCACCCCCGCGCACGGCACCCCGCTGCCGGGCGCCGTCCACGACGGCACGCCCCCGCACGGCACCCCCTACGCGGACCCGCACGGTGCCCCGGCCGGCGGTGTTGCCCCGGCCGGCGTCCCGACCACCGGCGTCCCCTACGGCGCCACCCCTGCCCACGGCATCCGGCTCCCCGAGGACGACCACGCATCATGACGTCGCCTACCGACATCGGCGCAGCACTCCAGCAGGACGGCGGCGAGGGCGACGCCGCACCGGAACCCTTCGGCCTGGGCAGCTCCCCGCTGCGCAGCGACGCGCTGCCGAAGGCGCTCGGCATCTACCCGTACGCCGCGGACCTGTGGGCCGAAGGGCTGCTGTGGGGCGCGGTGCTGCGCTCGCCGCACCCGCACGCCCGGATCCGCGGCATCGACACCTCGGCCGCGCTCGCCCTGCCGGGGGTGCACGCCGTGGTCACCGCCGCCGACCTGCCGCCCGGTCCGGACGGCCTGCCGGACGGCGCCCCGGCCGGCCCGATCGTCGCCGACCGGCCGGTGCTGGCCTCGGGCGTGGTGCGCCACCACGGCGAGCCGATCGCCGCGGTCGCCGCCGACCACCCGGACACCGCCCGGCTGGCGGTCGGCCTGATCACGGTCGACTACGAGCCGCTGGAGGCGGTCACCGATCCCGAGCAGGCCTTCACCGCCCCGGCGCTGCACCCGGACGGCAACCTGTTCCGCCACCTGCCGCTGCGCACCGGGGACCCGGACGCGGTCGGCGAGATCGTCGTCGAGGGCCTCTACCAGGTCGGCCGGCAGGACCCGGCCCCGCTCGGCGCCGAGGCCGGGCTGGCCGTGCCGCGCCCGGACGGCGGGGTGGAGCTGCACCTGTCCTCCACCGACCCGCACGGCGACCGCGACCGCACCGCCGCCTGCCTCGGCCTGGAGCCGGACCGGGTCCGACTGGTGGTCACCGGCGTGCCCGGCGCCACCACCGACCGCGAGGACCTCTCCTTCCAGGTCACCCTGGCGCTGCTGGCGCTGCGCACCGGCCGCCCGGTGAAGATGACCCTCACCCGCGAGGAGTCCTTCCACACCCACACCTCGCGCCACCCCGCCCTCCTGCGCTACCGCCACCACGCCGACGCCGAAGGCACGTTGGTGAAGGTGGAGGCGCAGATCCTGCTGGACGGCGGCGCCTACGCGGACGTCTCGGCCGAGGCGCTGGCCGCCGCGACGGCCTTCTCGGTCGGCCCGTACGTCTGCCCGAACGTGTTCGTGGACGCCTGGGCGGTGCGCACCAACAACCCGCCGGCCGGGCGGATGCGCGGCGAGGGCGCGCTGCAGGCCTGCTTCGCGTACGAGTCGCAGATGGACCAGCTGGCCGCCCGGGTCGGCGTGGACCCGGTGGAGATCCGGCGCCGCAACGCGATGTCCACCGGTGACCCGCTGCCCACCGGACAGGCCGTCACCTGCCCGGCGCCGGTGAAGGCGCTGCTGGACGCGGTGGCCGCCGAGCCGCTGCCGGCCCTGCCGGTGGACGACCCGGACGCCGAGTGGCTGCTGCCCGGCGGGCCCGGCGGCGCCGGGGACCCGGCGGCGGTGCGGCGCGGGATCGGCTACGCCGTCGGCATGGTGCACATGCTGGGCGCCGAGGGCGAGGACGAGGTCTCCACCGCCACCGTGCGGGTCAGCGGCGACCACGCCACGGTGATCTGCGCGGCCGTCGACGCCGGGCAGGGCTTCGCCACACTGGCCCGGCAGATCGTGCAGACCGTGCTGGGCGTCAGCGAGGTCTACATCGCGCCGGCCGACAGCGACCAGTCGATCGCCGGGCCCTCCGCGCGGGGCCGGCACACCTGGGTCTCCGGCGGGGCGGTCGAGCGGGCCGCGCTGATGGTCCGCCACCAGCTGCTGCAGCCGATCGCGGCCAACTTCGGGATGTCGGTGGAGCTGCTGCAGATCGCCGACGGCAAGATCACCTCCTACGACGGGGTGCTCGGCATGCCGGTCGTCGAGGCGCTGGAGGGCAAGGAGCTCTGGGCCACCGCCCAGTGCCGCCCGCACCCGACCGAGCCGCTGGACGAGTCCGGTCAGGGTGACGCCTTCGTCTCCATCTCCTTCTGCGCGATGCGCGCGGTGGTGGACGTGGACATCGAGCTGGGAGCCGTGCGGGTGGTCGAGATGACCGTCGCCCAGGACGTCGGCCGGGCGCTCAACCCGCGCCAGATCGAGGACCGGATCGAGGCGGGCGTGGCCCAGGGCGTGGGCCTGGCGCTGATGGAGGACCTGCAGACCGCGGGCGGGCTGCTGGGCAACCCGTCGCTCACCGGCTACCGGCTGCCCACCTCGCTGGACACCCCGGAGGTGCGGATCGCCGCGCTGCTGGAGGAGCGGGACGTGGTGGCCACCTTCGGCGCCAAGGCGGTCAGCGCGGTGCCGGCGGTGGTCGCGCCCTCGGCCGTCGCCGCCGCCGTCCGGGCCGCCACCGGCCTGCCGGTCGGCCGGCTGCCGATCCGGGCGGAGGACGCCGTCACGGCCTGAGCGGGGAATCCGGATCCGAATGCGCGGATCCGGAACGGAGAATGCGGAATTGCCGGTCGACCGTTTCGAGCCGACCGGCAATTCCCTTTTCGAGGCCGTGGCGGGAATTGAACCCGCGTACACCGCTTTGCAGACGGTTCCCTGAACCACTCGGGCACACGGCCAGTGAATTCAGGATGGCCGACCGCCCGAATGGGGTCAATGAACTCCTGTAAATTCTGTGTGGCAATGTGTGCTACCGTCGGAGGCGGTGGCCGTATTCTCCCCACCCCGGACGAGCGCGTCGTACCCGGTGACGACAAGACGACGCAGTTCAGCGGCAATCCGGCCGCTGTGGACTGCGGAGGTGCGGCCGTCATGGCTTGGCTCGTTCTGATCGTCTCGGGTCTCCTGGAGACCGTGTGGGCGGTGGCCCTGGAATCGTCGAAGGGCTTCTCCCGCCCCGTTCCCGGCCTCGTCTTCGGTGTCGCGCTGCTGTTCAGCATGGGTGGACTGGCGTACGCGATGCGCACCATCCCGATCGGCACCGGGTACGCGGTCTGGGTCGGCATCGGCGCGGTCGGCACCGCGCTCTACGGCATGACCGTCCTGGGCGACCCGGCGACGGCGGCCCGGATCGGCTGCCTGCTGCTGATCGTCTCCGGCGTGGTGGGGCTCAAGGTGCTGCACTGACCCCGGGGGCTTGGACCTAGGCCTGCGGACCGAGCGGGCCACCGACTCCGGTCAGGGGTCACCGAAGCAGACGGCCCTTACGATGCTACGTATGACCACTGCCTCCCCCACCTCGGTCGACTCCACCCCGATACCCAGCGGAACCGATCCCGGCGGTGGGGTCCTCAGCGGCCGCTACCGCGCGCTGACGCTGGGGATCGTGTCGGTGGTCCTGGTGATCGCCTTCGAGGCGACCGCCGTCAACACCGCGATGCCGACCGCGGCCCGCCAGCTGGACGGCCTCGGACTGTACGCCTTCGCCTTCTCCGGCTACTTCACCACCACGCTGTTCGCCCTGGTCGTCTCCGGCCAGTGGTGCGACCGCCGCGGCCCGCTGCAGCCGCTGTTCGCCGGCATCGCGGTGTTCGGCGCGGGCCTGGTGGTGGCCGGCACGGCCCCCGGGATGTGGGTGTTCGTGGCCGGGCGGGCGATCCAGGGCCTGGGCGGCGGGCTGGTGATCGTCGCGCTGTACGTGGTGGTCGGCCGGGCCTACCCGGAGCGGCTGCGGCCGTCGGTGTTCGCCGCCTTCTCCTCGGCCTGGGTGCTGCCCTCGATCGTCGGACCGCTGGTCTCCGGGGCCGTCACCCAGCACCTCGGCTGGCGCTGGGTGTTCCTGGCCGTGCCGGTGCTGATCCTGCTGCCGCTGGCGGTGATGGGCCCGGCGCTGGCCCGCTCCGAGCAGGAGCACCCCGTGCCGCGCGGCGCGGACTTCGACCGCCGCCGCACCCTGCTGGCCGCGATGGCCGCGATCGGCGCCGGGCTGCTGCAGTACGCGGGCCAGCGGCGCGACCTGGTCGGGCTGCTCCCCGGGACCGCCGGGGCGGCGCTGCTGGTGCCGGCCGTCCTGGGGCTGCTGCCGAAGCGGACCCTGCGCGCCGGGCGCGGGCTGCCGACCGTGATCCTGCTGCGCGGGGTCGCGGCGGGGGCGTTCTTCGCCGCCGAGGCCTTCATCCCGCTGATGATGACCACCCAGCGCGACTTCTCGCCGACGCTGGCGGGGCTCACCCTGACCAGCGGCGGGCTCTCCTGGGCGCTGGGCTCCTGGCTGCAGGGGCGGCCGGGGGCCGAGCGCTACCGCGGGGCGATGATCCGCGGCGGCTTCGTGCTGACCGCGGTGGCGATCGCGGGCGCCGCGCTGGTGCTGATCCCGGCGGTGCCCTCGTGGACGGCGTCGGTGGCCTGGGGGGTCGGTGGCGTCGGGATGGGGCTGACGGTCGCCAGCGTCAGCGTGCTGATGATGCGGCTCTCCGCGCCCGAGGACGCGGGGGCCAACTCGGCCGCGCTGCAGATGAGCGACGCGCTGGGCAACGTGCTGCTGACCGGCCTGGCGGGCGTGCTGTTCGCGGCGCTGGGCGGCGGCTCGCTCGCCGTCGCCCACGACGGCTCGGGGGCCGGGGGCTCGCCCGGCGCCTTCGCCGCGATCCTGCTGGTGATGGCCTCGGTGGCGGTGCTGGGGGCGCTGCTCTCCGGCCGGGTCCGCGCCAGGGCCTGACCGCCCGACGCCCGCGGTCAGCCGGCCGTGGCGGCGGGGGAGGGGACCGGGGGCGCCGCCGGGGTGCCGAGGAAGCTCTCCCAGCCGCCGGCCGGGGACTGGCCCGGGCCGAGGCTCTGCAGCTTGCGCAGCACCGCCGGGTCCTGGGCGTCCAGCCAGTCCACCAGCTGGCGGAAGGAGACCAGCCGGACCTCCGGCTTGCCCGCGATCGACCTGAGCGCGTCCTCGACGGCGTTCATGTAGATGCCGCCGTTCCACTCCTCGAAGTGGTTGCCGATGATGTACGGCGCCCGGTTGCTGTTGTAGGTGCGGTCGAAGCCCATCAGGTAGGAGTCCCGGGCCTGGGACTGGAAGCCGGGGTAGAGCGCCGGGTCGGCCTTGGTGTTGGGACCGCACTGGTTGAACATGATGTTGTAGTCCATCGACAGCACCTGGAAGGTGTGCCCGGGGAAGGGGATGGACTGCAGCGGGAGGTCCCACAGGGCGCCGCCCTGGATCTTCTGCGGCCACACCTGGGTGCCGTTGCCGCTGCTGTCGTAGCGCCAGCCGCGCTTGACCGCGGTGGGCAGCAGGTTGCGCTGCCCCTCCAGGCAGGGGGTGCGGCTGCCGATCAGCTCCTTGCGGTAGTCGAAGGGCAGCGCCGGCAGGTCGGTGAAGCCGGTGTTGGTGCGCCAGTTCGTCACGAAGTCCATCGCCTGCTGGATCTCGCTGTCCCACTCCTCCGGGGACCACTGGCCGACGCCGGTGGAGCCGCAGAAGTGGCCGTTGAAGTGGGTGCCGATCTCGTGGCCCTCCAGCCAGGCGGCGTGCACGTTCTCCAGGGTGTCGTGGATGTGCCGGTCGCTCAGGTAGCCGATCTCGGAGGCGCCGACCTTGTGCTGCGGCGGGCGGTACAGGTCCTTCTTGGACTCGGGCAGCAGGTAGAGCCCGCTGAGGAAGAAGGTCATCGAGGCGTTGTGCTCCCGGGCCAGCCGGCGGAAGCGGGCGAACAGGCCGTTGTCGAGCTCGCCGGCGCCGTCCCAGGAGAAGACCACGAACTGCGGGGGCCGCTGGCCGGGCTGGAGTCGTTCGACGACGGGCTGGTGGGGCTGGGGGCCGGTGTCCGAGGTGGAGCCGTCGCCGATCAGCACGGTCTGCGGCTTCTGCGGGGCCGGGGCCGGGGTGGCGCTCTGGCCGCCGGGCTTCGGGGCGACCGGGACGGCGTTGCCGGCCTTGTGCTCCCCGCTGCCGCCGGCCCGGTCGCTGCCGCAGCCGGTCGCGAGGGTGGCGGCGGTGGCCGCTCCGGCGGCCAGCAGGGTTCGGCGGGAGAGCGCGTCCATGGTCACTCCGTTCGTGAGGCTTTCGGCAGGCAGGCGGGCGGCAGGCGGGCGGCAGGAGGGCGGCGTGCCGGCGACGGGGGTGGGTGCGGCGTGCGGGCGGCGCGTGCGGGCGGGCGGCGGCCCGCGGCAGGCGTGCGGCGTGCGGAAGTCCGGTGCGACCGGAGGGCGATGGAGCCCGTGACCGGGTCAGCATGCCATGAGGGCAGGAACGGTCCGAGAGGCGCAGCGAACGGTCGTGATCGATCGCCCGATTGACGCAACCGAACCGGCGGGCCGGGACGTCGGTGCTGTTCGACGGGTGGTAGCGCGGTGGCGCGCCGCGTCCGTACGCCGGACGGAGCCGTCACGCTGTGTCGCCGGACCCCCACCGAGTGCAGGACCGGAGCCGTCGCCCCTGCCGATCGGCGGGTGCGGATAGGACCGTGGTGGGGACGTGCCTTAAGGTCCGATCCGATTGAATGAGTTCCCAGGAAACTCTCAGGAATGGGATCCGAGCCGGCAGAGGGGAGCACCCGTGGGTGCCCAGCAGAGCAGGAGCCCCTGGCCGTGCACCCTGGCGGCCGGCGCCGCGCTGGTGCTCGGTGCCTGGCTGCTGCACGGCGGCGGCCCGGTCGTCCTGCCGCCCGCGCCCGGCGCCGGGCAGGCGCTGTCCGGCTTCGCCCCGGTCTCGGTCGTCCCGCCGCTCGGCCGGTCCGCCCCGACCCGGATCCGCATCCCGGCCGTCCGGCTGGACGCCCCGGTCACCGAGCTGGGCCTGGACCCGGACGGCCACCTCCAGGCCCCGCCCGCGGCAGACCGCAACCTCGCGGGCTGGTACCGCGGCGGCGCCAGCCCCGGCCAGCGCGGCACCGCCATCCTGGCGGGCCACGTGGACAACGAGTCCGGACCGGCCGTCTTCTACCACCTGGGAGCGCTCCGCCGGGGCGACCGGATCGAGATCGCCCGGGCCGACGGCGCCACCGCCGTCTACCAGCTGTACGCCATCGAAGTGCACGACCGAAAGGACTTCCCGGACGACCGGGTCTACCGCCAGGCCGCCGACGCACAGCTACGGGTGATCACCTGCGGCGGCGCGTACAGCGGGGAACACGGCTACGAGGGCAACGTCGTCGCCTACGGATTCCTGGCCGACACCACACCGCCGGGCAAAGCCGCATGAGCACGCTCACCCTCGCCACCCGCTGGAACCCGATCGACTGGCCGCTCACCCACGGCCCCGTCCCGTACGCGGTGCTCGCCGCGGGCTGGGCCGCGCTCGCCCTGCTGGCGTTGTCCCGGCACGAACGCTGGCGCGCCCCGCGCATGCTCGGGGCCCTGCTGCTGGGCGCCGTGCTGACCGTCCTGGTGAAGACCGTCGTCGACGACTGGTGGCACCCGTTCCCGGAGGGCACCCCGGACTTCGTCCTGCGCTGGACGGCCGTCGCGCTGCTCGCCGTCGCCCTGCTCTGCTTCCGGGTGTCGCTGCTGCCCACCCGCCGCAGGTTCCTGGCCGTCGGAGGTGTCGCCCTGGTGGCGCTGATGGCCGCCTCGCAGGTCAACCGGGGCTTCGACCAGTACCCGACCGCCCGGGCCATGCTGGCGCCGCACACCGACGAACTGACGACGGGACGGGCCGCCGCCGTCGTGCAGGGCTCGCCCGGCCGCCCGCTCTCCGAGCTCTGGCACGCGCCGGCCGGCCTGCCGGGCAAGGGCACCCTGTCCACCGTGACCGTCCCCGGCACCAGGTCCGGCTTCAGCCCCCGCCCCGGCTACGTCTACCTGCCGCCCGCCTACCGGGCCAACCCCCGGCCGCTGCTGCCCGTCGTGGTGCTGATGCCCGGCCAGCCCGGCGCGCCGGAGGACTGGGTCAACTCCGGGGCCGTCCGGGAGAGCCTGGACGCCTTCGCCGCCCGGCACCAGGGCCTCGCGCCGATCGTGCTGGTCGTCGACCAGACCGGCGGGAACTTCGCCAACCCGCTCTGCATGGACTCCCGGATCGCCAAGTCGCAGACCTACCTGGGCGTCGACGTCCCGGACTGGATCCACCGCAACCTGCAGACCGCCACCGGCCGCGGCGCCCTCGCCATCGGCGGGCTCTCGCTCGGCGGGACCTGCGCCCTGCAGCTGGCCGTCAACGCGCCCGACGTCTACGGGACCTTCCTGGACATCTCCGGGCAGGAGGAGCCGACCCTGGGCACCCACCAGGAGACCGTGGACCAGGCCTTCGGCGGAGACGAGGCGGCGTTCGACGCCGTCGACCCGGTGCACCTGATGGCCGGCAGGAAGTATCCCGACACCGCCGGCATGATCGTGGTCGGCGCCAACGACCCCTGGTTCCGGCCGGGACAGGAGAGGATCCATGCGGCGGCGCAGGCGGCGGGCATGAAGGCCGGCTACCAGACCATCCCCGGCGGGCACAGCTGGACGGTGTTCCGCCAGGCCTTCGAGCAGAACCTGCCCTGGCTCGCCCAGCAGACGGGGCTGATCCGGTGACCAGACTCCTGGCCGCACGGCCGCGGGCCGCCGAGCAGGAACAGGGGGCCGACCTCGCCCCGGTCACCCGTACACCGGAGGCCGGCCCCCAGCGGATCCGCCGGGCAGCCCGGGCGCTCGGCCACCAGCTGCGCTCGGCGCCGCTGACCCTCTCGCTGCTGGCCGGTCTCTGGGCGCTCGGCGCCGCCACCGGGAGCCTGTCCGGCGGGCCCTCCGCGCCGCTGCTCGCCCGCACCGGCGTCGGCCCGCCCACGCTCGGCGAGGGCCGCTGGTGGACACCGGTCAGCTCCCTGCTGTGGTGCTCGGGCAGTGGCGCGTACGTCTTCACCAGCGTGCTGCTGCTCCTGGTCGGCCCGGCCGCCGAGCGCCGGCTCGGACGGCTGCGCACCCTCGCGGTGCTGGTCGGCGGCCAGATCGCGGGCACCCTGCTGGGCACCGGGCTGGTCGAGGCGGGCTCCCTGGCTGGCGAGCAGTGGACCGCCTCGGTGGCCGACCAGACCGCGGTCGGACCCGGCGTCGGCCTGTTCGCCCTGGCCGGGGTGCTCGGCTACCGGCTCACCGTGCTCTGGCGCCGCCGACTGCACCTGCTGGTGCTGCTCGTCCCGCTGGTCATGACGCTGTACGTCGGCCACCTGCAGAGCGTCCAGCGGTGCGCAGCCGCGCTGCTCGGCCTCGGCGCGGGCGCGCTGCTCAGCCGCGGCCGGCCGTACCTGCGCAGCCACCGCTCCTCGCACTCCGAGACCCGGGTGCTGGTCGCGCTCTGCCTGGTCGCCGCCGCCTGCGGGCCGCTGATCGCCTCGCTGTACGACAACGCCAGCGGGCCCTTCAACACCTTCTCCGAGCTCTACTTCTCGCACCGGCTCAGCCCGGAGGAGGTGGCCGACTTCTGCGCGGTCTCGGCGCACGACTGCGCCCGGGCGCACGCCGTCGAGCGGATATTCGACACCCCCGGCCGGCTGATGGCCGCGCTGTTCCCGGCGCTGCTGCTGGTGCTCGCCGAGGGGCTGCGCCGGGGCCTGCGGTTCGCCTGGCGGATAAGCGTCGCCTCCGAGCTGCTCTGGACGGCACTGCTGACCCGGCTGTACTTCGAGGCCGGGCCGGTCAGCGGGGACGTGGTGCAGTACTTCGTCGAGGCGATGCTGCTGCCGCTGCTGACCACCGGTCTGCTGCTGGCCACCCGGCAGCGGTTCCGGCTGCGGCTGTCCGGCCGGGCGGTGCGCCGGCTGGCCCTGGTGGTCGGCGGGGCCGCGCTGGCCGCCTCGGCGGCGTACGTGGGCCTCGGGCGGCTGGTGGCCGGGCAGTTCGAGCCGGATGCGGGCCTGCGCGGGCTGGCCGGCGGGCTGCCCGCCCAGTTCCTGCCGCCGGCCTACAACGACCTGCTGCCGGACTACCCGATCGCGGTCGGTCCGGTGGCGCTGTTCCTGGAGACGTACTGCGGGCTGGCGTTCTGGGCGGTCGCGCTGGGCGCGCTGCTGTCGGCGTTCCGCCGTCCGGTGCTGCACACCGACGCGGCGGCGGCCGCCCGGGCCCGGGCGCTGCTCACCGCGCACGGCGGCGGGACGCTGTCCTTCATCACCACCTGGGACGGCAACCACTACTGGTTCGACGAACAGGGCCGCGCGGCCGTCGCCTACCGGGTGGTCGGCACCGTGGCGCTGACCACCGGCGATCCCTTCGGCGCCCCGGAGGACCGCGCCCGCGCGGTGGCCGGCTTCGCCCGCTACTGCGACGCCCGGGGCTGGACGCCGTGCTTCTACAGCGTCGGTGCCGGGACCAGGGCGTCGACCGCCCAGCTGGGCTGGCGCTCGGTGCAGGTCGCCGAGGACACCGTGGTGCCGCTGCCCGAGCTGGCCTTCACCGGCCGCAAGTGGCAGGACATCCGCACCGCCCTCAACAAGGCGGGCAAGCAGGGCATCACCGCGGAGTGGTGGACGTACCACGAGGCGCCGCTCGCGCTGCGGGAGCAGATCCGCGCGATCTCCGAGGAGTGGGTCTCCGAGAAGGGCCTGCCCGAGATGGGCTTCACCCTCGGCGGGCTGGAGGAGCTGGACGACCCGGACGTACGGGTGCTGGTCGCGGTGGACGCCGACCGCGTGGTGCACGGGCTGACCAGCTGGATGCCGGTGTACGAGGACGGCGTGCCGGTCGGCTGGACGCTGGACTTCATGCGGCGTCGCTCGGACGGCTTCCGCGGCGTGAACGAGTTCCTGATCGCCTCGGCCGCGCTCGGCTTCAAGGGCGAGGGCGCGCGCTTCCTGTCGCTGTCGGGCGCGCCGCTGGCCCGCGCCAGGCAGGACGAGGAGCCCACCGGGCTGCAGCGGACGCTGGACTGGATGGGCGGGGCGCTGGAGCCGGTGTACGGCTTCCGCTCGCTGCTGGCGTTCAAGGCGAAGTTCCAGCCGGAGTACCGGCCGATGTACATGGCCTACCCCGACCCGGCCGCGCTGCCCGGCATCACCAGGGCGATCGGCAAGGCCTACCTGCCGCACCTCACGCCGGCGCAGGGCGTACGGCTGATGCGCAAGCTGTCGGGCTGAGCCGGGCGGGCGGCAGCTTCCGGGCCCCGGACCCGGGCGGCCGTTCCCCCCGGTGGCCGGCGGTGACGGGCTCTGACGTCCGGAAGCGCGGGGGCGCTCCCGGACGCCGGGCGCCTCGTCAGCCGAGCAGCTGGGCGAGCGCGCGGTCGGCGTCCAGGTGCAGGTGCTCCTCGCCCTCGGGGACGAGCAGCCGGCTGCGCCACAGGAAGCGCCGCAGGTCGGCGGTGTCGAACCGGAGCAGTGCGGTGCCCTCGGGGGCCCGCAGCTCGACCATGGTGCGCCGGCCGGCCGCGGGCCGGACGTGGACGTCGCCGACGCCGGCCGGCACCTCCAGGCCGGAGGAGAGCAGCCGGCGGGCGAACACCCAGACGATGTCCTCGGTGCTCGGGCCCTCCACGGCGTCGTCCAGCGAGAACTCGGCGGGGAAGGCCATCCGGACCGCGAACGGGTCCTCCGGCAGGTAGGACAGCACCGCGCGCAGCCGGGCGGAGCGGTGCGTGGAGAGGATCAGCCGGGCCTGGACGGTCTCTTCGACGGCGGAGTACAAGGGTGGGTCCCTTCGTTCGGCGGGGGCCGCGCGACGGCAGGTGGGGTGGGCGCGGCCTCACCCTGGTGAGAGTCCCGGGGCCACCGGGGATTACCCGGTTCCGAGGACGGTCCAGCATGACCTGCGTCACATCGATTTCCGGCCGTCCGGGCCCGGCGCGACGCCCGGCCTGGAGGTCCGAACAGCCCCGGACCGGTACGCTGGGCGGGTTGTCCGATCGCCGCCCGACCGCGGGACGGGGCCACAAAACCGCCTCTGACCTGCGATGATCCCCCTCGGAGACCGTGAGTACTGCCGCCGCCTCCTCGATGCCGTTGTTCTCCGACGCACCGGAGCTGCAGGAGCCCGTCCGGGCCGCCGGCCATGCCGCGCCCGCCTCCTCGCACCACCTCTCCCCGGCCTTCCCCGGCCGCGCCCCCTGGGGCACCGCGGGCAAGCTGCGGGCCTGGCAGCAGGGAGCGCTGGACAAGTACATCGAGACCCAGCCGCGCGACTTCCTCGCCGTCGCCACCCCGGGCGCAGGCAAGACCACCTTCGCGCTCACCCTGGCCTCGTACCTGCTGCACAACCACCTGGTGCAGCAGGTGACGGTCGTCGCGCCGACCGAGCACCTGAAGAAGCAGTGGGCCGAGGCCGCCGCGCGGATAGGCATCCGGCTGGACCCGGCGTACTCCTCCGGGCCGCTCTCCCGGGACTACCACGGCATCGTGGTCACCTACGCGGGCGTCGGGGTCAACCCGATGCTGCACCGCAACCGCACCGAGGCCCGCAAGACCCTCGTGATCATGGACGAGATCCACCACGCGGGTGACTCGAAGTCCTGGGGCGAGGCCTGCTTCGAGGCCTTCGAGCCGGCCACCCGCCGGCTGGCGCTGACCGGGACGCCGTTCCGCTCGGACACCAACCCGATCCCGTTCGTCGCCTACGACGCGGGCAGCGACGGCATCCGCAAGTCCGTCGCCGACTACACCTACGGCTACGGGCACGCGCTCGCCGACCACGTCGTCCGCCCGGTGATCTTCCTCAGCTACAGCGGCAACATGCGCTGGCGCACCAAGGCCGGCGACGAGCTGGAGGCCCGGCTCGGCGAGCCGATGACCAAGGACCTGATCGCCCAGGCCTGGCGCACCGCGCTGTCCCCGCAGGGCGAGTGGATCCCGTCCGTGCTCCAGGCCGCCGACCGGCGGCTGACCGAGGTCCGCAAGGCCATCCCGGACGCCGGCGGACTGGTGATCGCCACCGACCAGAACGTGGCCCGCGCGTACGCCAAGATGCTGCGCGAGATCAGCGGCGAGAAGGTCACCCTGGTGCTCTCCGACGAGGCCGAGGCCTCGAAGCGGATCTCCGACTACGCGGCGGGGACCTCGCGCTGGATGGTCGCCGTCCGGATGGTGTCCGAGGGCGTCGACGTGCCCCGGCTGTGCGTCGGGGTCTACGCCACCTCGATCTCCACCCCGCTGTTCTTCGCCCAGGCCGTCGGCCGCTTCGTGCGCGCCCGCAAGCGCGGCGAGACGGCCTCGGTGTTCCTGCCGACCATCCCGATGCTGCTGGGCTTCGCCAACGAGATGGAGCTCCAGCGCGACCACGTGCTCGACCGGCCGAAGAAGGAGGGCGACGGCCTCTTCGACGAGGAGGACCGGCTGCTCGCCGAGGCCGAGCGGGCCAACGACGGGCCGGACGGCGCGGGCGGCGAGGAGTTCTCCTACGAGGCGCTGGGCTCCGAGGCGGTCTTCGACCGGGTCCTGTACAACGCCATGGAGTTCGGCATGCAGGCCCACCCCGGGAGCGAGGAGGAGGAGGACTACCTCGGCATCCCGGGCCTGCTGGAACCGGACCAGGTGCAGATGCTGCTGCAGAAGCGCCAGCACCGGCAGATCCAGCGCAGCAAGACCAGGCCCGCCGAGGAGGCCGACCTGCTGGAGCTGCCGGCCGAGCAGCGGCCGGTGGTCACCCACCAGGAGCTGCGCGAGCTGCGCAAGGAGCTGAACGCGCTGGTGGCCGCCTGGCACCACCGCACCAGCCAGCCGCACGGCACCATCCACAACGAGCTGCGCCGCCAGTGCGGCGGGCCGCTCACCGCGCAGGCCACCGCCAACCAGCTGAAGGCGCGGATCGCCAAGATCCGGGAGTGGGCGAAGTAGCGCTCCGGCGGGCGGGTCAGGGCGGGTCAGGGCGGGTCCGGCGCGGACCCGTCCGTTCCGGCGTGTCCGGACATCGGACCGGCATCGAACTGACGCCCTGCCAGGCTGGGGGAAATGGTGGGGTTCGTCCGGAATTCCCGGCGGGCGCGATGACGATCGCGCCCGAATTTTGGACAACCACTTCCGCCGCGAGATTTCCTTCACTACCTTTCCCCCACGCTCTTCCGCCGGGCAACCCCCGCGGGACGGGCTCCGCAGGACCGCGCGGTCGTCAAGGACGACACCGCGCGGCCCGAGCGCGGCCACCCCCACCTGCGCGCGACCCCGCCCCCCCCCGGGCCCGGCGCCGCACGCCCGCGAGCGCCGCGGAAAGGACCGCCCGTCGTGACTGCCGAGACCTCCCAGACGCTGGACCGCGGCGTCCGCGTCCTCAAGCTCCTCGCCGACTCCGAGCGCGGGCTCACCGTCACCGAGCTGGCCGCCCGGCTGGCCGTCAACCGCACCGTGGTCTACCGGCTGCTCGCCACCCTGGAACAGCACGGGCTGGTCCGCCGCGACATCGGCGGCCGAGCCCGGGTCGGCCTGGGCGTGCTGCGGCTGGCCCACCGGGTGCACCCGCTGCTGCGCGAGGCCGCGCTGCCCGCCCTGCGCAGCCTGGCCGAGGACCTCGGCGCCACCGCCCACCTGACCCTGGTGGACGGCAACGAGGCGCTGGCCGTCGCCGTGGTCGAGCCCAGCTGGACCGACTTCCACGTCGCCTACCGCACCGGACTGCGCCATCCGCTCACCGAGAGCGCGGCCGGCCGGGCGATCCTGGAGGCCCGCACCTTCCCCAGCCAGCGCCGACCCGAACAGGGCTTCGTCATCACCCGTGCGGAGGAGCAGTCCGGGGCCAGCGGCGCCGCCGCCGCGCTGCTCGGGCTCAGCGGCATCGAGGGCAGCGTCGGCGTCGTGATGCTCAACGGGCTGGTGCCCGAGCGGGTCGGTCCCCGGGTGGTGGAGGCCGCGACCGAGGTCGCCGACGCCCTGAGGTAGCGTCCGGCGGCAGGGGGAATCACAGCGCCGGGTGTGTTTGGATTCCCCTTGTGTCCGACACCAAGCTGCCCAAGGCCCTGTCGTCCCCGCGGACCCGCGCGCTCGCGCTCTGCGGGGTGCTGATCGCCGCGCTGTTCGGCGTGGCGGCGTTCGTCCCGCTGCCGTACACCGTCACCTGGCCGGGCCTGACCGCGGACACCCTGGGCTCGTACCGGGACAAGCCGGTGCTCACCGTCAGCGGGGCGCCGCTGCGCAGCACCACGGGCGAGCTGCGGATGGTCACCATCACGGCCACCAACGCGGACCAGCGGACCTCCCTGTGGCGCTCGCTGCAGGCCTGGTTCGACCCCGAGGAGGCCGTGCAGCCGACCGAGGTGGTGTACCCGCAGAGCAGCCCGGCCAAGGCCAACGAGGAGACGGCCGAGCAGATGGCGCAGTCGCAGGACAGCGCCACCGCGGCCGCGCTCGGCTACCTCCACCTCTCGCCGGACCAGGTGAAGGTCAAGGTCGACCTCGGCGACGTGGGCGGCCCCAGCGCCGGGCAGATGCTGGCGCTGGGCATCGTCGACAAGCTGGCCGGCGACGGCAAGGGCGGCGACCTCACCGGCGGGCTCAGGATCGCGGGCACCGGCACCATCGACAAGGACGGCACCGTCGGCCCGGTCGGCGGAGTCCCGCTGAAGACCCAGGCGGCGGCCCGGGACGGCGCGACCGTCTTCCTGGTCCCCAAGGACGAGTGCACGGACGCCAAGGTGAACACCCCGAGGACGCTGCGGCTGGTGCCGGTGGGCACGCTCGCCGAGTCGGTCGCGGCGCTGGACGCGCTGAAGAGCGGCGGCGACGTCCCCAGCTGCTGACCCCGGCCCCGGGCGCTACTCGGCGGCGGCCTGGTCCACCAGCGGCAGGATCCGGTAGGGCACCGGGTTCTCCAGCACGATCGCCGTGGAGGAGCGGACGATCCCGTCGAAGCCCACCACCCGGTCGATCACCCGCTGGAGGTCCGCGTTCGACCGGGCCACGATCCGCACCAGCATGTCCCCGATGCCGGTGATGGTGTGCAGCTCCAGCACCTCCGGCACCCGCGCCAGGTGCGCCCGCACGTCCGCGCCCTGGCCCTGGGAGATCTCCAGGGTGGCGAAGGCCGTCACCGGGTAGCCGATCGCAGCCGGGTCCACCTCCGGGCCGAACCCGCTGATCACCCCCTTGGCCTGCAGCCGGTCCAGCCGGGCCTGCACCGTGCCCCGGGCGACCTGCAGCCGGCGCGAGCACTCCAGCACGCCGATCCGGGGCTCCTCCGCCAGGAGCCGGATCAGCCGGCCGTCCAGGGCGTCGATCGAGTCGTTCCCGCTGCCCGCCGGGGTGGTGGAAGTGCCCTGCGGGGCGGGGGAGTCGGGCGAGCCGGGGGAGCTCGGGGGCTGGGCGGGGGGCATCGCGGCTCCGTCCTCCGGTGGGCATTCTGTACAGCGGCGCCGCCGATTCTCCCGCCCCGGGGCGCAGCTTGACCAGGATGAAACGGAACAGTTGCGCCCCGGTCGGCCCGGCGACACCCTCCAGCCACGATCCCGTGCCCCGGGCCCCACCCCGGGCGACGGGTGGTCCGTACGCCTACCGGGAGGCCGTCATGACCCACACCGCAGCCGAACCCGCCCTGCTCGCCGCGGGCGCGGCCGAGGGCCCGGAGGAGCCGGGCCCGCTGCCGACCGGCCGCGCCGACGCGGTGGTCTTCGTGGTCGGCGACGCGGAGCGGGCGGCCCGCCGCTACCGTGCGGCGCTCGGGCTGGGCTGCACCGCGTACGCCGGGCCGGAGACCGGCGACCCGGAGGCGGTCTCCTACGTGCTCACGGGGCCCGGGACGCGGATCGTGCTCACCTCGCCGGTGCAGGTGATCGGGCCGCGTGGCCGGGAGCTGGCGGCGCACCTGGCCCGCTACGGGGACGGGGTGCTGGACCTCGCGGTGGGCGTGCCGGACGTCCACTACGCGTACGACCACGCCGTCGACCGGGGCGCGCTGTCGCTGGCCGAGCCGTACGAGGTGCGGGACCGGTTCGGCTCGGTGGTGCTGGCCACCATCGGGGTGCCCGGCGGCGGCAGGCACACCCTGGTCGACCGGGCGGGCTACGCGGGGCCGTACCTGCCCGGGTACGAGCCCTTCTCCGGCTGGTGATCCGCCTGGCGCCGGATCAGCGGACCGCCGTCTCCACCACCGGCGGGTGGCCGTTCCAGTAGACGAAGACCGAGTTGGCCCGGTTGTCCCTGGTGAAGTCCACCCGCATCCACTGGTCGCCGTTCCACACCTGCATCTGCCAGCCCGGGTCCGGGGTGGCGGAGACCAGCGAGGCCCGGTCGGCGCGGACGTCCAGGGCGACCCGGCCGCCGGGGACGGGGTAGCTGCGCACCGTGGACGTGGTGGTGGCGGTGGGCCCCGGCCGTCCACCGGCCGGGGCGGCCGTGCCGGTGGGCGGGGTGCCGACGGGGGCGCGCGCGGCGGAGGCGCTCGCGGTCGGGGTGGCGGGCTGGGACGGGGTGTCCGCCGACGGCGCCGGGCCGGGGGTGGCGGTCGCGCCGGTCGCGGTGCCGCCGGCCTTCGGGGACGGCAGCGGCAGCGCGGCGGGCTGCTCGAACGCGGCCCCGGTGAGCACCGCGTGCACGGCGATCCAGGACAGCGCCACCGCCGCCCCGGTGGCCGCCGCCCAGGCGCCGAGCTGTACCAGTCCGTTCCGCATCGTCCGCACATCCTGCCGTACTTCCCGGCCGGTGGAGGGCGGCACCCCCGCTGTTCGGCAAGGCAGTTGCACAATGTCCGGACCCGTACCGGTCGACCCGCGAGGTACAGACCACTGCCGCCGGATGGCGTACCGTGCAGGGCCATGGCAACAGTGCTCGTGGTCGAGGACGACCCCTTCGTGCGTTCCGCGCTCATCCGCCATCTGACCGACACCGGTCACGCGGTCCGCAGTGTCGGCACGGCCCTGGAGGCGCTGCGGGAGGTCGCCCAGGTCGGCTGCGACCTGGTGGTCCTGGACCTGGGCCTGCCCGACCTGGACGGCCGCGAGGCGCTCAAGATGATCCGGGGCCTGACCGACGTCCCGGTGATCATCTCCACCGCGCGGGACGACGAGGCGGAGATCGTCCGGCTGCTCAACGACGGTGCCGACGACTACCTGGTGAAACCTTTCTCCGGAGAACACCTGAGTGCCCGGATGGCCGCTGTGCTGCGCCGGCTCGGCGGCGGCGCCGCGCCCGTCCCCCAGGTGCTGCGGGTCGGCGGACTGGCCATCGACCTCCAGCGGCGCGAGGCCGTCCTGGACGGGCGGGCGCTCGACCTGACCCGGCGCGAGTTCGACCTGCTGGCCTTCCTGGCGGCCCGGCCCGGCGTCGTGGTGCCGCGCAAGGAGATCCTCGCCGAGGTCTGGCAGCAGACCTACGGCGGCGACCAGACCATCGACGTCCACCTCTCCTGGCTGCGCCGCAAACTCGGCGAGACCGCCTCCAGCCCCCGCTACCTGCACACCGTCCGGGGCGTCGGGGTCCGGCTGGAGGCCCCCGGGGGCCCCGCGGGGCACCGGACGTGAAGCGGTTCGCGCACTCGCTGCGCTGGGCCCTGATCAAGGCCGCGGTGGCCGGAACCACCATGGTCGCGCTGGCCTTCCTCATCCCGCTCGGCCTGATGGTCCAGCAGACCGCCCGGGACCGGGCGTTCACCGCGGCCGAACGGCAGGCCGCGGCGCTCGGGCCGGCACTGGCGATCACCACCGACCAGGACGCCATCGACCGGGCGCTGGCCAGCACAGACGCGGGGTCGCAGGGGCGGATGGCGGTGCACCTGCCGGTGCCGGCCGGGTCGGCGGGTGCGGGTGCGGGTGCGGCGGGTGCCGGTGCGGAGGGTGCCGGGGGAGTCGGCGGCGAGGGCCCGGGCGGGCCGACCATCGGGGAGGGACGAGCCGCCGCGGCGGACGTGGCCACGGCCGGCGGCCAGGGCCGGGCCTTCACCGTCGCCGTGCCCGGCGGCTACGCGCTGCTCCAGCCGGTCGCGGTGGACACCGGCCGGACGGCCGTGGTCGAGGTGTTCGTCGCCGAGAGCGACCTCACCCGGGGCGTCTCCACCGCCTGGCTCGTGCTCTCCGCGGTCGCGCTCGGCCTGGTCGCCGTCTCGGTGCTGGTCGCCGACCGGATGGGCGGCCGGATCGTCGCCTCCGCCCGCCGGCTCGCCGCCGCCGCCCGCTCGCTCGGCGCGGGGAACCTCGCGGTGCGCGTCCCGGTGGAGGGCGAACAGGCCGACGGCAGCCCCGAGGAACTGCGCGAAGCCGCCCACGCGTTCAACACCATGGCCGATCGGGTCGCACAACTCCTCGCTGCTGAGCGCGAGTTGGCCGCCGACCTGTCGCACCGGCTGCGCACCCCGCTGACCGTGCTGCGCCTCAACGCCGCGTCCCTCGGTGACGGCGACGCGGCCGACGCCACCCGGCACGGGGTGGCCCAGCTCGAACGCGAGGTCGACCAGATCATCCGCTCCGCCCGCCGTGCCCCCGAGGACGCGCCCGCCGTCGCGGTCGGCTGCGACGCCGCGGAGGTGATCCGCGAACGGGTCGGCTTCTGGTCCGCGCTCGCCGAGGACGAGGGCCGCCGCTGGCAGCTGGCCGGCGCCGAGCGCCCCACGCCGGTACCCGTCCAGCGCGGCGACCTGGCGGCCGCCGTCGACGCGCTGCTCGGCAACGTCTTCCGGCACACCGCCGTCGGCACCGCCTTCTCGGTCGACGTCCTGGCGACCGACTGCTCGGTGATCGTGCTGGTCGGCGACGCCGGTCCCGGCTACAGCGACCCGGCCGCCGCCCTCAAGCGCGGCGAGGGGCACGGCGGGGAGGGCTCCACCGGCCTCGGGCTGGACATCGTCCGCAAGCTCGCCGAATCCACCGGCGGGGACCTCGCGCTCGGCCGCTCGGCCGTGCTCGGCGGCGCCGAGACCCGGCTGCGGCTGCGCACCCGCGCGCCGGAGGCCCTGCCCGCCCGGGCCGGACGACGGCGGTCCCGGGGCACGCTGTTCCCGCGGTGACGGCGGAACGGGAGCGGCCGTTCGGGCTCTTCCCCAGCCGAGGCCCAAGGGAGTTCCACCCCTCGCTCAGTCCGTCGATCCGGGCCGGCCGCGCGGCCGGCGCCGGTGGGGCCGGTCCCGTTCCGGAGGCCCCTCCGCGGCCCCTCCACGCCTGCTCCGCCTCCTGTCCGGGCCTCCCCGACAGCCGCGGCCGTCCGCGCTCGGTCCGCGGCCGAGCACGGACGGCCGGGGTGCCTTCCTCCCGGCGGTCGGGCCCGATTCGTCACTTTGCGTAGTCGATCGCGCCCAGGACGGGGCGGGTCGCATCCGGTATCGTCGCTGGTTGGCCGAGCGGTGGACGGAGTGGACAGTGACAGCGGTGCAAGACGAGCGCAGCCCGGTGCGGACCGTACCCGCCCCTCCGCCCGCCTCCCTGTCCGACCGGCTGCGGGTCGCGCTCGGTGCCCCCGTGCGCGCGCTGCGTGAGGCCCCCCGCCGTCCGATGCTGGTCGCCTCGTCCTTGGCATTGCTGTCGCTGGTCGTGTACGCAGTGGTCCGCCACTTCGTCCACACCTCGATGGTCGACATGATCGTCTACCGCGCCGAGGGCGCCGCCGTCGCCGACGGCAACGACCTCTACGCGCTGCGCGTCACCGAGTGGAACCTGCCCGCGACGTACCCCCCGTTCGCGGCGATGCTGTTCGTCCCGACCACCTGGTTCCCGATCGCCTTCCTCCGGGTGGCGATCACTCTCGGCAACCTCGGGCTGCTCGCCCTGATGGCCCACCTGTCCTTCAAGCTGGTCGGCTGGCCGCGCCGCGAACTGCGGCCGATCGGCGTGGTCCTGGTGACCGGCCTCGGCGTCTGGCTCGAACCCGTCTTCACCACGCTCCGGTACGGCCAGATCAACCTCGCGCTCGGCTGCCTGATCCTGTGGGACCTCACCCGGTCGGACGACCGCCGCAGCAAGGGCCTGGCGATCGGCATCGCCGCGGGCATCAAGCTCACCCCCGGCCTGTTCGCCGTCTACCTGCTGATCACCGGCCGGGTCCGGGCCGCCTTCACGGCCGGCCTCACCTTCCTCGGCACCTTCCTGATCGGCGCGCTCTTCCTGCCCGACGCCACCTGGGGCTTCTGGACCGAGTACCTCTACGACTCCTCCCGGGTCGGCAAGACCGAGATCGTCGACAACCAGTCGCTGCGCGGCGCCTTCGCCCGGCTGCTGCACACCCCGGACCCCGGCCTCCTCGCCACCCTCGGGGTCGGCCTGGTAGCCGTCTCCGGCCTCGCCGTCGCCGCCTGGGCCGCCCGCAGCGGCCGCTGGCTGCCCCGGTCCGAGGCCTGGGGCGTCTGCGTCGCGGCCGTCACGGCGGTGCTGATCTCGCCGATCAGCTGGACCCACCACTGGGTCTGGTGCGTGCCGGTGCTCGTCCTGCTCGCGGCCGAGGCCTCGGTCGAGCACTCCCGGCCCGCCGCGGTCCGCCGGCTGCGCTGGCGGGCCGCCTTCTGGGCCACCCTGCTCGCCTTCCTGTCCTTCGCGATGTGGGCGGCGAAGCCGCTCGGCGCGGCGGTCCTCCACATGTCACCGCTGCGCCAGCTGCCCACCTCGATCTATCCCTGGGTCGGTCTCTGCTTCCTGCTCGCCGCCGCCATCCGGATAAGGGCACGGCGGCTCTCCGCCGGCGCCCCGCTCGTCCGGCTGCCCGGACAGCGCGACGGCGGCGGCCCGGACACCGCCCGCGGTCGTCAGCAGGCCCCCGCGGCCCGCTGAGCCGGCGGGGGCTCCGTCGCTCCCGCCTTCCCCGTTCCCGTCGCTTCCGCCGACCCCCTGGTCGCGGGCGTGCCGCGGTTCCCGCGCGGGCCGGTGCTCCCGGGCGTTGCGGAGGTCCCGGGCGGCGTACCAGTGCACGCTGCGGCGCACGACCGGCACGCCTACGCGAGCAGCTCGGCGAGCGAGCCGTCCATGTCGAGGGCGGCCAGCTCGCTGCCCGGCGGGACCAGCCGGTGGGCCCGCTCCAGCCAGGCCGCGACGGCCGGCAGCGGCGCCTCCAGCAGCGCGTCCCCGGCGGGGGAGCTCAGCGCCAGGCACAGCACGCTGCGCCGGCCCGAGCGGGTCGGCCAGATCCGCACGTCGCCCTGGCCGCACGGGCGGAACGTGCCCTCGACCAGCAACTCGCGGGCGAACACCCAGGTCACCGGGGAGCCGGTGTCCAGGTGGAAGGTGATGTACACCGCGTACGGATCGTGGCTGCCGTAGGTCAGCCGGGCCGGGACGGGGACGCTGTGGTCCGGGGAGAGCACCAGGTTCAGCTCCAGCTCGTGCTCCACGACGCTGACGGGGCGGTCCATGATCGCCTTCCTCTCTGCCTTCGGTTCGTGCCCGGTTCCGGGCCCTGTGACCTTTGAGAGGGGGGCGGGCCCCGGCTCTTACACGCGTTTCCGGGTTTTCTCCGGGAAGTTCCGTGCGGGGTGGTGAACGGCCGGGTCACGGCGCGCGGGCTCCCGTCGCGCGCCCGGATCCTTACCCCGGCCGGTCCTCCGCTGTCCGGGGAATCGCCAACTTTCCGTCGGCACTCCGGTGAGGTACTACCCTTTGTGACTATCCGGCGACTGTCCGCCTCAGGCGGTGCCCCCACGTGCGCCGGGCTCCCCGGGGCGAGGGCGGGCGCGCAGCCCGTTCGACCCGTTCGCACCCCGTCGTACCGCACCCGTTTCCGGCATCCGTTTTCCGCATCCTTTCCTCCACCCGTTTCCTCCACCCGTTCGGACCCGTTTCGACCTGCTGAGGACCGGCCGCCCCCGCCGTCCCTCGTCAGGACCTGACAGGAGAGAAGACCCCATGACGGACCGCCCCTTCGCCGCCGACGGCGACCCGGCCGTCGCACCCGGGCCCGGCTACTACCCCGACCCGTCCATCCCCGGCTTCGTCCGGTACTGGGGCGGCTCGGCCTGGGTGCCGGGCACCACCCGGCCCGCGCCCGCCGAGGGCGAGGTGCTGGCGCCGCCCCGGTACGCCGCCCGGCGGCCCGCCCCCGACGTCGCGGCGGCGCGGGCGGTGCCGCCTCCGGTGGTGCCGGTGCCGGTGTCGGGTCCGGCGCCCGTGCGCGAGCCGGTGTCCGTTCACGAGCCGCTGCCGGCGTCGGCGCAGGTGGCGGCGCCGCCCGAGTGTTCGGACCTGCCCGTGGTGCTGTCCGCGCCTTCGCGTGCGCCGTCGCCGTCCCGTGACGTCCCGGGCTCCGGCGACACCGGCCCGGTGTACCTCGACCAGACCACGGGCGGGGCGTCCTTCGTGGTCGGGCCGCGGGTCGCCGAGGTGATCGGGGGGCCGGTGTTCCGCACCGTCGAAACCTCGGCGGAGGAGGCCGCCGGGGTGCCCGGGGCCTCCGGATGGCAGGCGGATCCACGGGCCCAGCGGGGGCTGATGGAGACGGCAGGGGCCCCTCAATGGGTGTCCTGGGGGGTGCTTCCGGGGGCGCCCGAGGAAGAGGAGGGGCGCGCGGAGGCGGAGCGTGCTGCTGTTGCGGTGGAGGTCGCCGCGGCCGTCGCGCCCGCCGCGACGGTGGCGGTCCGCGAGGTGTCGGCGCCCGTCGACGCCGTCGTGGCGATGCCGGTGGTCGAGGTGGCGGCCGAGCCCGAGGATCCGCCCGTCCCGGTCCGCGCGGAGGAGGCCCCTCCGGTCGAGGCTCCCGCGCCGGTGGCCGGGGCCGCCGCTGCTCACGTCGCCCCGCTGCCCGTGGTGCGGCCGGCCCGGAAAGCCGCCGTCCGCGGTCGGTCGGCGGGCTCGGTGCCCGCCGGGCTGGGTCGGCGGCTGGCGGCCCGGGCGGTGGACACCGCGGTGCTGCTGGTGGTCGCCGTCGCGGCCGGGATCCCGCTCGGCGGCTCGGTCGCCGACCACCTCCAGCAGAAGCTCGACCAGGCCAGGATGGCCAGCTCCCTCGCCCGCCGCCAGGTCCAGGTCTGGCTGGTGGACGACGTGGTGCTGGGCAAGCTCGCCGCCCTGCTCGGCATCCTGGTGTTCGTCAGCCTGGTCTACGAGGTGCTGCCGGTCGCCCGCACCGGCCAGACCTTCGGCAAGCGACTGGCCCGGATCCGGGTGGTCGACGCTGCCGCCCCCGGCGGCCGGACCCGGCTGAGCCTCGGCCGCTCGCTGCTGCGGTGGATCGTCCGGCAGCTCGGCGTGGTGCTGCTGCTCGGCCTGGTCTGGCCGCTGCTCGACCGTCCGGCGCGGCGCGGCTGGCAGGACCGTGCGGCCCGGACCCGGGTGGTCCGCGGCTGAGCGGGCTGTGCCCGGGACGGGCGGCGGATGGCAAAACGGGCAAAATGTTCCGAGCCTTGAGAATGTGTGATGTTCTACTCGGGGGATGAGCACCCACGACCCCTCAGGCCCCCAGCCGGAGGGGGGCGGTCAGCCCTCCTTCGACAAGCAGCCCCCCGCCCCGGGCGGCGGCACGCCGGAAGGCGAACCGCCGCGCCCCACCCCCTCCGAGGAGCCCCACGGCAGCCCGACCGGTGCTCCGTCCGAGGGCCCCGGCGCCTACCGGGGCAGCTATGGCGGACCGACCCCCGGTCAGAGTCCCTACGGCCAGCCGCCCTACGGCGGACCCCCGTACGACCAGCCCCCGCCCGGCTACGGCACCGGCCCCAGCATGTACGGCGCCCCCGGCGGCGGCCCCGTCCCCGGCATGCCGCCGATCGGCACCTGGCCCAAGCGGATCCTCGCCCGCCTCATCGACTACGTCCTCGTGCAGGTCGTCGGCGTCATCGTCGTGGGCCCCTTCGTCGACCTCGGCACGCGCCAGGGCAGCACCGAAGCCTTCTGGCTCGGCTGCGTCATCTACCTCGTCTACGAGGCGCTGATGCTCAGCCGGGACGGCCAGACCCTGGGCAAGAAGGCGATGAAGATCCGCGTCGCCATGCTGGTCGACGGGAACGTGCCGCCCCCGGCCGCCGCCTGGACCCGGGCCGCCGTCTTCATCCTCCCGGCCGTGGTCTGCTGCGCCGCCCTGTGGTGGATCATCGACGGCCTGTTCGGCGTCTTCGACAAGCCCTACCGGCAGTGCATCCACGACAAGGCCGCGAAGACCGTGGTCGTGACCACCGAGGTCTGAGCGCGGCAGCGGGACGACGGCGCCCGGCGGCGGATCAGCGCTGCCGGGCGTACTCGTGCCCGGCCGCGGCAGGGGAGGCCCCGGAGCCGTCGGCGGCCGCGGCCGAGCGGTGCGGGACGGACCCCGGGAGCACCGTCACCACGGTGCCGAGCGCCAGCGCGAAGGCCACCAGCACCGCGACCTCCAGGGCGCCCACGGCGCCGGACACGGCCAGCAGGGCCACCGTGGTGGCGGCGACGGTGAACGATCCGAGGCAGAACCGGGCAGCGGACGGACGCGGCATGGCGGGGGCCCTTCGCACGTCGGAGGGAACGGGCGGGAATGGTGCCGGCTCCAGGAGGCCTACCCGGCAGGGGAGTTCGGCACGACCAGGCTAACCCGCGGGGTCAGGGGCACAGGGGGCGCACGGGCTCACCCCGGGGTCGTCCGCACCCCTCGGTACGGTGGAGCCCGACCGACACCACGCAGACCCGGGGGACCCGACCGTGCCCATCCCCGCCGACTGGCCCACCACCGAGGCCCGGGCGCTCGCCGAACAGGAACGGCTGCGGCCGCTCGTCCGGGCCGTCGACGACGGCGCCCCGGGCCGGCTGATCGCCGGAGTCGACGTCGCCTACGACGACGACCACGACCTCGTCGTCGCCGCGGCCGTCCTGCTCGACCGGGACACCCTGGACGTCGTCGAGGAGGCCACCGCCGTCGGCCGGATCGCCTTCCCGTACGTCCCCGGGCTGCTCGCCTTCCGCGAACTCCCCGCCGTCCTGGACGCGCTGGCCGCCCTCACCCGCACCCCCGACACCGTCGTCTGCGACGGCTACGGGCTCGCCCACCCGCGCCGCCTCGGCCTCGCCAGCCACCTGGGCGTCCTCACCGGACTGCGCACCCTCGGCGTCGCCAAGACCCCCTTCACCTTCGACCACCACGACCCGGGCCCGGACCGTGGGTCCTGGACCCCGCTCACCGACCCCGCCACCGGCGAGGAGGTCGGCCGCGCCGTCCGCACCCGGCCCGGCGTCAAACCCGTCTTCGTCTCCGTCGGCCACCGCATCGGCCTCGACACCGCCGTGCACACCACCCTCGAACTCGCCCGCCGCTACCGGCTGCCCGAGACCACCCGGCACGCCGACTCCCTCTGCCGCCGCGCCCTCACCGAGGCCCAGCGCGGCCGGACGCCCGCGAACTGACGGTGACCGGGCGGGATTCCGGCCCGGTGTGTTAGACATGAGACACCGGGGCCCGGCCCCGAACGCCAGGAACGGACGCACGGGGGGCGCCGCAATGGGAACAGGGACCGGCTCGACCGGCGGAGCCAACCAGGGCTACCGGGTCGAGATCGAGCAACTGCGCACCTTCGCCGGCCAAGTACGGCTGCTGCTCAAGGAATTCGAGAAGGACGCGGACGGAAACGCCACCCACGGGCGCAGCGGCATCGGCAAGAACGCCTTCGGCACCTTCGCCGAGGCCACCGAGATCCACAGCCGCTACAGCACCATGCGGGACGCGCTGCGGGACGTGCTCAACCAGCTCCAGGGCGCCATCAACGACGCCCAGCGCAACGCCGAGCTGACCGCGACCAACTACGAGGAACACGACCAGCACGTGGCCACCAAGCTCAAGCTCGCCGACGACGGTTGGTCCGTGGCCCAGCCGTCGGCTGCCAGCGAGGCCGCGTACGAGGCGAACCAGGTCCCGTCCCAGCGCGGCAACGCCACCATCTGACCCGCCACCCGACCGGAGGTGAACCCCCGTGGTCTACACCGACTTCACCAAGTACAGCCATGCCGATCTCCGCAAGATGGCCCAGGCCCTCGACCCCGGCGCGGTGATGGCCGCCGGCGACCCCTGGCGCAAGGCGGCGAGCACCCTCAAGGAGATCCGCAAGACCCTTACCAAGGTCAGCACCGAGGCGGCCACCAGCTGGGAGGGGACGACCAGCGACTCCTTCCATACCTCGATGCTCACCCTCGCTGCCAACATCAACGAGGCCGCTGCCTACGCCAACGACGCGGCCAACACCCTCCACAACATGTCCGAGGCGATGGCCACGGCCAAGCGCGACATGCCCGAGGAACCCGGCAACTGGGACAAGTTCAAGGACACCGTCAGCGACGTCTTCAGTACCGAGGACGACCACATCCAGATCACCGACCGGAAGAAGGCGGAAGCGGCCGCCGTCATGCAGACCCTCGCGATGCACTACCGCATCGCGACGCCAGCTCTGAAGGCTCCGCCGCTGCCGGACTCCAAGTCCCGAGTGAGGGTTGACGAGCCCGATCCGGGGGTGCAGAACGATCCAAGTGGAGCGGCTGCGATGGCTATGGCGGTCGTCTCGGGGACTTCCTTCCGATCCGGGGGATCGTCGGAGCGGTCGGCGGCCGCCACGTCGCCTCGACGGTCCAAGTCTGTCGCGTCGCCTGTGGTGTCCAACTCGTCGGCACGGAGCGCGGCTGCCCCCACCGAGGCTGGGATCAAGGGAGGCGCGGCCCAGGTGCCCGCAAAGACGTCGACCACGACGAGCCGCTCCGATGCAGGCATCTCAGGTACCCCGGTGTCGCGTCCCAACGGAAGCGTGCCGAGTCCCGCTACTACCGGAACCCAGACGTCCGGCCTTAACGCGACGTCGCCTGCGGGGCCCACGAGCGGGCCTCTCGCCAGTGGCGGTGGGCAGACGACCGCCGGTCCTACGGGGCCGACCGTGCAGGGTGCCCCGGTCGGTCCGGGTTTCGGTCAGAGCAAGCCCGGGTTCGGGGGCAAGGAGTTCACCGGTAATACGACGCCGGTGGAGGGTGCGGGGCCACGTGGAGGCCGCGCCGTCAGCGCTGGCGGCGGTAGTGGGATCCCTCCGGTTGGTGGGTCTATGGCCCGGCCTGGTGGAGCTTTTCGTGAGGTGACACCGCCCGGGGCCGGAGCGCGTGGGAAGCAGGCGTTTACGGAAGGCGGATCCGGGTTGGGGGCCCGGAATCGAGTGGGCGTTGAGCCTGCGGCCCGTAGTGCGGGCGCCGTCTCTCCCGGTATCCCGATGAGCGAAGCGCAGCGCCGCAAGAAGGACCGCGAGAAGGGCGGGACGCGGCCGGACTATCTCGTCGAGGACGAGGAGACCTGGGCGTCGGACAAACCGACCAATCCGAACGTGGTGGAATGAGGCCGGTCCGCAAACGGACGGGTGATCTGATCGCATCCCGCAGGTCGGTGATCTGCGGGATGCCTCGTTGAGTGGGGTGACCGAATTGGCGAGCCGCTGGGTGGCGCGCGGTGGAGCGGCTTTCGCCGCAGCGGCTCTTATGGCGGGCGTCGCGGTGCCGCCCGCATCTGCTGATCAGATCAGGGACCAGCAGTGGGCTTTGAGGACCTTCGAGGCTGAGGCGAAGATCTGGCCCATGAGTCAGGGCGACGGAGCGGTCGTTGCAGTGATCGACACCGGGGTAAACCAAGATCACCAAGATCTGGTCGGCCAGGTCCTTCCCGGGACGGATTTCTCCGGCGGGAACACGGACGGCCGTGTCGACGGCGACGGTCACGGCACGGGAATGGCCAGCCTGATCGCCGGGCACGGGCATGGCACACAGGCCGGAATCATGGGGCTGGCCCCGAAGGCGAAGATCTTGCCGGTGAAGGTGCGGACGGACGGCGATGGCCCCAGCGCCCGGCCGAAGCCCGACTCTCAACAGCATGATCTGGCGGATGCGATCCGCTTCGCAGCAGACCATGGTGCGGGCGTCATCAATATCTCCCTCGCGGGTGATTCGCGCTTCAACTCGAATCTGCGGAAAGCCGTCAGTTACGCAGTGTCGAAGGATGTCGTGCTGGTCTCCGGCACGGGCAACACTGGGGCGGACAAGGATGTCGAATACCCGGCCGCCTTCCCGGGGGTGGTGGCGGTAGGAGCGGTTGACTCCAACGGGGCTGTGTGGGAGAAGTCCACGTCTGGTCCCGAAACAACCCTTGTCGCGCCTGGTGTGGGGATCTACCGAGCTACGGCGAAGTCCTCGACAAGCTACGACCGCGTGAGCGGCACCTCTGACGCCACCGCGTACGTCTCGGCCACTGCCGCACTGATTCGGTCCAAATACCCGAACCTGTCCGCCGGTCAGGTCATCAATCGGATGATCAAGTCGGCCACCCCTCCTGCCAACGGGACAGTGGTGCCGAACAATCACTACGGCTATGGGACCGTCTCACCCGCGAAGGCGTTGGATCCGAACCCCGCCGTGGACAACGGGCCGAAGGACAACCCGCTGGTGAAACGGCCCGAGTCCAAGGGCACACCGCCCAGCGATGACGACGACACGACTGACCAGCCCTCCGTGGCCCCCGAAGCCGCCTCCGGCGGCAGCGGCAGCGGCGGCACCGGCCTGGTGATCGCCGCCGTGGCCGCCGGTGCCGTGGTGGTCGGCGCATCCGCGGCTGCCGTGGTGATGGCGCGCCGCCGTAAGCGGGCCGCTGCCGTGCCGCCGTACCCGCCGCAGCCGCCCTACGGGGGGCCCGGTCAGTGAGTGCTGAGCCAGTCGTCCCGTAGGGCGGCCATGTGGAGGACGTCCCAGTAGCGGTCGTCCCAGTGGTGGGCCTGGCGGGCGCGGCCTTCGAGGACGAACCCGGCCTTGGTGTAGGCGCGGGCGGCGCGTGCGTTGTACTCGAAGACTTCGAGGTGGACGCGGTGGAGGCCGACGGTCGCGAAGGCGTGGCGGAGGACCAGCAGGGTGGTTTCGGTGCCGATGCCGCGGCCGGTGCTGTCGGGGGTGAGGGCGATCCGGAAGCTCGCGGAGCCGTTGTCCGGGTCGACGTCGGTGAGGGCGGTGTCGCCGAGGAAGCGGCCGCTGGTCGGGTCCTCGACGGCGAGGTCGAGGCGGTCGGGCTGGTCGCGGCGGGTGGCGCACCACTGGGCGATGCGGTCGCGGGTGAAGGCGGTGCGGGTGCCGGTGAGGCGGTTGGTCTCCCGGTCGGTGCAGAGCTCCCACATGGGGTCGGTGTGCCGGGCGTCCAGGGGGACGAGGCGGACGGTGGGGCCGTGCAGGGTGGGCTTCACCGCGAGGGCTGCGAGGTCCGTGGCCATGGTGCCCAGGATGCCCGCCGGGGCCGGTTCGTGCAGGGATTTATTCGGCGACGGCGATCTGCTCCCGGTGGTGGATCGGGGTGGTGAGTTCGTCGACGAGGGCGACGGCGAGGTCGGCCTGGGCGATCCGGGGGCCGAGGACGTGGGGGCCGCCGACCCGGTAGCGGCCGGTGCCGGGAGCGGTGCGGTCGAGGTCCATGGGCGGGGTGACAACGACCCAGTCGAGGGTGGCGGGGGAGTCGTGGAGCAGGTCGAGGGCGGCCGAGTGGCCGAGCGAGAAGGTGCGGTAGGCCTCGGGGAACGCGGGGTCGTCGTGGACGGCGACGCCGGGGGCGGTCTGCAGGGTGGTGGCGACGCCGACGCTCAGCAGGCGGGGGACGCCGGCCCGGCCGAGGCCGCTGATGAGTGCCGTGGTGGCGGCGCGGTAGAACTCGGCGGAGGGGGTGTCAGGGGTGTAGACGGAGGCGAGGGCGGCGGGGTGCCCGGGGGCGGTGGCAGCGACGGCGGCGGGGTCGGTGACGTCGCAACGCACCAGGGTGACGCCGTCGGCGCCGAGGTCGGCGTGGAGTTCGGGGTCGCGGACGGCCGCGGTGACGGTGAAGCCGCGTCGGCGGGCCTCGGCGACGACGGCGCGGCCGACCTGTCCGCCCGCGCCGTAGACGATGACGTCCGCGCGGTGCTGCTGCCGGGGCGTGGTGCCGGTCATGGGGGTCTCCAGGGTGTCGGTGGCGGGCGCGCCGCCCGCCGTCGCCGTGACGGTAGACCGGGGGGTGCCGGTTACTTCAACGGAACCGGACCGAGCGGAACCGGATCGAGCGGAACCGGCTTCAGCGGGTCCGCTCGCCCGGGTACGGTCGGGGGATGACGCACACCGGACCGGCGCCGCTGCCGGCGGACTTCTTCCCGGCCGACTGCCCGGTGCAGTCCGTGCCGGTGCTGGGCAGTCGCAAGTGGGCCTGGCGGATCATCCGTTGTCTGGAGGGCGGTCCGCGCCGGTTCTCCGAGTTGCGGGTGCCGTTGGCGGGCATCACGGCGAAGGTGCTGGCGGAGTCGCTGCGTTCGATGGAGCAGGACGGCGCGGTGGTGCGCACGGAGTACGCCGAGAACCCGCCGCGGGTGGAGTACGCGCTGACGCCGCTGGGCCGGACGCTGCTCGGGCCGATGGACGCGATGTGCGACTGGAGCCGCGAGAACCTGGGGAGCCTGCTGGCGGCCCGGCTGGAGTACGAGCGCGCTGAGCGCTGAGCGCCGAGCATCGAGCACCGAGCGATCCGGCAGTCGGCCGACCGGTCCGGCCGGAGCACCGCTGGCAGCATTTCGGCGGTCGCTGGCATTCCTGCCGCTGGTGGGCGGGGTCGCGGGGCGGCGATGCTGGGCCCATGAGCACTTCTGAGAACCACGCGAGCCCCATCGACGCGATCGTCCCGGACACCAAGGACTGGACCTGGGTGCTGGAACGTTCCTGCCCCGACTGCGGGTTGGACACCCCGGCGGTGGCCGTCACGGACGTCGCCGGGATGCTCCGGGACAACGCGCGGAGCTGGCTGGCGGTGCTGGCGGGCGACGAGGACGGGCTGCGCCGGCGGCCGAGCCCGGAGATCTGGTCGGACCTGGAGTACGCCTGCCACGTCCGGGACGTCTTCCGGCTGTTCCTGGTCCGGCTGAACCTGATGCTCGACCAGGACGGCCCGCTGTTCCCGAACTGGGACCAGGACGAGACGGCGGCCGCCGAACGCTACTGGGAGCAGCTGCCGCAGGTGGTGGCAGGGGAGCTGGCGGAGGCCGGGGAGGCGCTGGCGGCGGCGTTCGAGGCGGTGTCGGGCGAGCAGTGGCGGCGGACCGGGAACCGCGGTGACGGGGCGCGGTTCACGGTCGAGTCCTTCGCCCGCTACCTGATCCACGACCCGGTGCACCACCTGTTCGACGTGACGGGCGAGCGGGTCTGACGCGGCCGGAGCGACCGGGGTGGCCGGAGCGGCCGGGGTGACAGGAGTGGCCGGGGCGACCGGGGCGACCGGGGCAGGTCACCAGCCGGAGGCCTCGTGCAGCATGGTGCGCCGGAGCCGCCCGGCGACGCTGGCGGTGTCGGTGCCGATGACGTCGGCGATCTCGGGGGCGGCGAGGCCGACGACGTAGTGCAGGATCGCGAGGTCGTCGTCGGCGGGGTGGCGGTCCGGGGCGGCGGTCTCCTGCCGGGTGTGTTCGGCGACGGTGCCGCGCAGGATCTGCCAGGCGAGCGCGGTCGGGTTGTGACTGGTGAGCAACTCACGCCACTGTACGGCGATTTCGGCGAACGCCTGCTGGACGGCGGTGGCCGCCGCGGCGTGCTCGGTCAGCCACACCCGGGCGTAGCTGAGGTACCGGGGGCGGTGGAGTTCGCAGAAGGCCGCGAACTCCAAGGGGATGTCCTCCGGTTCGCCGGGCCCCGGGGGAGGCTCGGCGGCGCTCGTGTGACGGTTGGTCATCTCGTCTTCTCGGGCGGGGAGATGGACTTCTGACGGTCGATCATCTGTGCTCACTCTACGGTAGGCCCTCAGTGCGCTGGGTGACCAATCCGATGGAATGCCCGGAACCCGCCGACGCTCGGCCGGTTCCGTCGGCGATCGGTGCGGTGCGGCGGCGGTACTGCCGGTCGGGGGCTGGTCGGGGGCCGGTCGGCGAGTGCCGCGCAGAGGTGCGGGGGCGTGGGCGCGAGCGTGTAGCGGCTGGTCAGAGGGTGTAGGACGGCAGTGGTCGCACGGCAGTTGAGGGCCACCGTAGGGCCTGTCGGACCGGGCGTCCACGCCCAGGGCGCGAAGTCGCGTGCGCACAACCGCCTGCGCAACCACACTCACTGCGGGGGTTGCACCGCGGCGGGGGTGGTGAGTGCGTCGAGCGCGCCCCGGCGGCTCGTGGCGACCGGGGCGCGGGTCGGGCGGCGCGGTGCCGCCCGGTCAGGAGTTCGGGAGGGCCTCCGTGGGGGAGAGCAGGTCGTCGGCGGCGTGGCCGCGTTCGACCTGGGCGGGGAAGGACTCGACGGTCCGGCACCGGGCCAACTGGGCCGCCGACACTGCCGCTGCCGCTGTCGCGGCGACCACCGCGGCAGCGGCACCCGTGGCGGCCTCCTCGCGCTCGCACCGGTGGGTACCGGGCGCCCCGGCGGTGTGCCCACCCACTGCATGGGCCCCGGGTGCGTGCCCGACGCCCGGGTGCGCCCCTCCGGCGTGCATCGCGCCCGGGTGCGCCCCCGTCGCGCGCCGTCGGCGGCCGAGCGCGACCCGCTCGGCGTGTTCCTCGGCCGCCTGTCTAGCTGCCAGGTAGGCCTGCACGGCGGCCATGCCGTAGACCGGCTGGATGAGCTGCTGTCCCTTGAAGAAGGGTCTGGCCGGGGCGAACCCGGCGGCGACCACCAGGTCGCGGATCTCTGCTATCTCGGCCTCGCTCCGGGCGGTGAAGCGGACCTCCCAGCCCTTCTTGTACGTATGGCCCTTCTCGCCGCTACGGCGCGCCGGGTCCGGGCGGCGGACGTATCCGGGCAGACGGCCGAGGCGGAGCTGGGCCGCGCGGAGGCCGGCGGTCTCGTCACGTGACATGACGTAAGCCTAGGCAATCCCGGAGGTGCGGTTGACGCCCGGAGGGTCCCTCGCCGTATGCCCTTGATCACTCTGGGTCAGGCGACCAGGTCGGCGATCATTTTCGATCAAATCGGATAGCCATATGAACGTCATTTACTCCAAATGAGTGAGGGTATGGGGACTTTAGTGCAGACTGATCCCGGTTTCGCGACGGTTGGGTAACAGTGCGTCAGGCTGTGTCACGCGGGTCCCGGTGGTTGGGGATGGTGTCGGCATGAGCTACCGGATCCCCACGCCGCCGCCTTCCCTGGAGGAGCTGGCGAAGCGTCAGCAGAACGTCGTCACCGCGAGCCAGCTGCGCGCCCGGGGCGTGCCGGCCCGGGTCGTCACCGAGCACTGCCGCCGGGGCGGTCCCTGGCAGCGGTTGCTGCCGAGGGTCTACCTGCTCCAGTCCGGCGAGCCCACCCCGGAGCAGCGGATGTGGGCGGCGCTGCTGTACGCGGCGCAGAACGGCCGGGAGGAGGGCCGTCGCGAGGGTGCGGTGATCACCGGTGCGGCCGCGCTGGCACTGTACGGCTTCGCCTCCGTGCCCCGGCTGCCCGCGGTGACCGGGGTGGACGTCCTGGTGCCCCGTCAGCGCCGGCTCAAGGACGCGGGTGACGTGCGGATCCTGCGCACGGAGCGGGAGTTGGTGGCGCGCTCGGTGCACGGCCTGGCCTGCGCGCCGGTCGCCCGGGCGGTCGCGGACGCGCTGTGCGAGTGGACGGCGGAGGGGGACGCGGCGGTGCCGGTGCGCGAGGTGCTGCGCGAGGCCGTCGCTCGCCCGGAGAACCGTTGCGCGGTCCGGGAGTTGGCCGCCGAACTGGTCGAGTCGGGGCTGACCGGGGAGCCCCGGGTGCGCGCGGCGTTGGACGAACTCCTCGCCGCCGAAAGGGACTTCGTCCTGGAGCAGGTGGACCGGCTGGTGGACGAGTGGCTGCTGCCGGCCCCGCTGGCCGCTCCGGAGCTGCGGATGCGCGGCGGCACGTACATCGGCATCCCGGACCTCTACTGGCCGGAGCGCGGCGTCGCGGTGGAGGTGGACTCGGACCTGCGCTGCGTCAGCGAGGGCGAGGCCGCCTGGGTGCGCGGCGGCCAGCACCGGATGGAGTACCTCGGCATCCGCGTGGTGTACGTCTCCGGCGCCCGGCTGGCCGCCGACCCGGAGGCGGTCGGCGGTGAGCTGCGCGAGGCCTACCGGGCCGGCGGGACGGACGTGGTGGAGCTGCTGGTGGTCTGATCGCAGCCCGTCCCCGTGGACGGCTCAGGACGGGCGGACCACCGGCTCACCGACCAGCTCGACCCCGGCCGCCCGCAGTTCCTCCAGCGCGGCGGCGGTGGTCTCCCGCGACACCCCGGCGGTGAGGTCGAGTAGCACCCGGGTGGTGAAGCCGGCCCGCACGGCGTCCAGAGCGGTGGCCCGGACGCAGTGGTCGGTGGCGATGCCGACCACGTCGATCTCGTCGACCTGCCGCTCGCGCAGCCACTCCACCGGGCCGCGGCGGTTCTCGTCCAGCCCCTCGAAGCCGCTGTAGGCCGCCGAGTAGGCGCCCTTGTCGAAGACCGCCTCGACCGCACCGGAGATCACCGCGGGCGCGAAGTTGGGGTGGAAGCCCACGCCCTCGGTGCCGGCCACGCAGTGCACCGGCCAGCTGGAGACGTAGTCCGGCTCGGCGGAGAAGTGCTCGCCCGGGTCGATGTGGTGGTCGCGGGTGGCGAGGATGTGCTGGTAGCCGGGGGAGGACTCGGCGATCAGGTCGGTGATGGCGGCGGCCACCTCGGCGCCGCCGGCGACGGCCAGGCTGCCGCCCTCGCAGAAGTCGTTCTGCACGTCGACGACGATCAGTGCCCGGTGCATGGCTCGCATCCTCGGATGTGGGGGCGGTGCGCCCCGGTGGCGGGGGTCCTCGCGAGCGCCGGACGGCGCGGGAGGAACTCCAGGGAACTCTACGGCTGACTCTAGGGAGTGGCGCCCGGCGGCGGAAGGCTTGGGGCCCGTCTTCGGGCGCCCGTCCGCGGGGTGGCGCCGGGAAGTCCGGAGACGGGCCCCGCGGCCCGCCGCCGGGCCGCGCGGACGCCCCGGTGCGGACTGGTGGATCAGTCGACCAGCTCGGTGGGGATGACCGGGTCGCCCTTGGAGAGCTGGGTGGCCGACAGCGGCAGCGCCGCGCGGGCCCGGATGTGCCGTTCGCGGGCGGCGGTCAGCGGCTCGCGGCCGACGGTCTCGCCGGCCAGCACCAGCGGCACCTGCACCAGGTGCGGCCGCAGCTCGTCCGGGACCGGCCCGGTGCCGATCACCTCGGCCTCGGCGACGCCCTCGGCGTCGGGGCGTCGGGCGGCCCACTTGCGCCCGCCGATGCTGGTCTTGCCGCCGGCCGCGCGCTTGGCGACCGGCACCAGCGGGCCGTCCGGGGTCTCGGCGCGGGCGACCAGCTTGTAGACCATCGCGCAGGTCGGGTGGCCGCTGCCGGTGACCAGGCTGGTGCCGACGCCGTAGCCGTCCACCGGGGCGGCGGCGAGGGCGGCGATCGCGTACTCGTCGAGGTCCGAGGTGACGATGATCCGGGTCTTCTCGGCGCCGAGTTCGTCCAGCTGGCGGCGGACCCGGTGGGCCGCCAGGATGAGGTCGCCGGAGTCGATCCGGACCGCACCCAGCTCCGGCCCGGCCACCTCGACGGCGGTGCGGACGGCCTCGCGCAGGTCGAAGGTGTCGATCAGCAGGGTGGTGCCCCGGCCCATCGACTCGATCTGCGCCCGGAAGGCGTCCCGCTCGCTGTCGTGCACCAGGGTGAAGGCGTGCGCGGAGGTGCCGGTGGTCGGGATGCCGTGCAGGAAGCCGGCCTCCAGGTCGGAGGTGGCGGCGAAACCGGCCACGTAGGAGGCCCGGGCGGCGGCGACGGCGGCCTGCTCGTGGGCCCGGCGGGCGCCCAGTTCGATCACCGGACGGCCGCCGGCCGCGGCGGTCATCCGGGAGGCGGCGGCGGCGACCGCGGAGTCGAAGTTGAGGATGGACAGGATCACCGTCTCCAGGATCACCGTCTCGGCGAAGCTGCCCTCGACGGTGAGCACCGGCGATCCGGGGAAGTAGACCTCGCCCTCGGGGTAGCCGTGGACGTCGCCGCGGAAGCGGTAGTCGGCGAGGAACCGCAGGGTGTCGTCGTCGACCACGCCCTGGTCGGAGAGCCAGTCCAGCTGGGCCGTGCCGAAGCGGAAGTTCTCGACGGCGTCCAGCACCCGGCCGGTGCCGGCCATGACGCCGTAGCGGCGGCCGCTGGGCAGGCGTCGGGTGAACACCTCGAAGACGGAGCGGCGGTGCGCGGCCCCGCTGCGCAGGGCGGCCTGCAGCATGGTGAGCTCGTAGCGGTCGGTGAGGAGCGCGGTCGACCCGGCCGCGCGCACTGAAGTGGCGTCCATGGAGATGATGCTACTACCACTTAGCGTCAGAGTGACGATTTCTCGTCCCCGGGGGCCGGGCCGGAATCGCCCGGGTGTCCCCCGGATGGCAGCATGGGCCATGAGGAGTCACGGACGAGTGTGCAACGACGAGGAGGCCCGGCGGTGAGTGTCGCGCCCGTGGAGATCGAGCGCCCGGAGGTCGAAGGACAACCGGTGACCGAGCCGGACACGCCCTGGGTGACCATCGTGCACAACGACCCGGTCAATCTCATGAGCTATGTCCAGTACGTGTTCCAGGCCTACTTCGGGTACCCGAAGGACAAGGCCCGGAAGCTGATGATGGACGTGCACCATAAGGGCCGGGCGGTGGTCTCCAGCGGTTCCCGCGAGGAGATGGAGCGGGACGTCCAGGCGATGCACGGCTACGGCCTGTGGGCGACGCTGCAGCACGACTGACCGCCCACCCGGCGCACAGTGACTGACCGCCCGCCGGTCCGGCGGCGCGGCCGAAGACGACAAGACGGGCTGACCGATACAGATGGCTGGGTTGTTCGAGAGCGCCGGCGGTGGTGGCGCGGCGATCGCGCTGGACGAGGTGGAGGCCTCCATCCTGCGGTCGCTGGAAGTGCAGATGCTGGAGCTGATCGGCCCCGGGCCGGGCGGGGACGGCGAGGACCCGCTGGCGGCGCTGTTCGCCGAGGGCCCGTCCGAGGCGCCCGCCGACCCGGCGCTGGCCCGGCTCTTCCCGGACGCCTACGGGGACCCGGCCGCGCCGGCGGACGAGGAGGCCCGCGCCGCCGCCGCCGAGTTCCGCCGCTTCACCGAGCTCGACCTGCGGGCCCGCAAGCGGGACGACGCGCTGCAGGTGGTCCGGGCGCTGGACGGCCTCGGCGGCGCCGGGGTGCTCAAGCTGGCGGCCGGCGACTGCCTGCACTGGCTGGGCGCGCTGAACGACCTGCGGCTGACCCTCGGGGTGCGGCTGGAGGTCTCCGAGGAGGACGAGCAGGGCCTCTACGAGCTGCCGGACGGTGACGAGCGCAAGCCGCTGGTGATGGCCTACCTGTGGCTGGGGGCGCTCCAGGAGTCGCTGCTGGAGGCCATCACGGACTGAGTGCGGGACGGTTTCCACCCCACTCTCCCGGGTGATCCTGCCCGCTTTCGGGCAAGCCCCGGCCGTTCCGTCCAGCATGTGGACGATTGGCCGGGGCATTTTGCCATAAATCGGGCAAAACATAGCAGGACATGCTCAAATATCGCTCAGATGAACACCGCTATCCGGACCGTGCGTGGTACGACTTCAGCCCACAAACGAGACCCCCCAGGACGGTGCCATGGCCGAGCAGATCTACGACCAGGTGGTCGACGCGAAACCGGACGAGGAGGGTTACGAGCGGGGGCTGGGTAGCCGCCAGATCCAGATGATCGCCATCGGCGGCGCGATCGGCACCGGCCTCTTCCTCGGCGCCGGCACCGCCATCTCCAAGTCCGGGCCGAGCCTCATCCTGTCCTACGCGGTGGCCGGCCTGGTGATCTTCGTGATCATGCGTGCCCTCGGCGAACTGCTCACCTACCGCCCGGTCTCCGGCAGCTTCGCCGAGTACGCCCGCGAGTTCCTCGGCCCCTTCGCCGGCTACGTCACCGGCTGGACGTACTGGCTGTTCTGGGTCGTCACCGGCATGGCGGAGACCACCGCCGCCGCCGTGTACGTCAAGTTCTGGGCGCCCGGCATACCCCAGTGGGCCAGCGCGCTGACCTTCCTGGTGATCCTCTACGCGGCCAACCTGATCTCGGTGAAGCTGTTCGGCGAGATCGAGTTCTGGTTCTCCATGGTCAAGGTCACCGCCATCATCGGCATGATCCTCATCGGCATCGGCGTGCTGACCCTCGGGTTCAGCAAGGCCGGTGACACCGCGTCGATCAGCCACCTGTGGCAGAACGGCGGCTTCTTCCCCAAGGGCATCGGCGCCACCGTGATGACCCTGCAGATCGTCATGTTCGCGTACCTGGGCGTCGAACTCGTCGGCGTCACCGCGGGCGAGAGCCAGAACCCCGAGAAGACCCTCCCGCGCGCCATCAACACCCTGCCCTGGCGCATCGCGCTGTTCTACATCGGCGCCCTGGTGGTCATCCTCTCGCTCGTCCCGTGGACCGAGTTCCAGCCCGGCGTCAGCCCGTTCGTCGCCGCCTTCGGCAAGATCGGCATACCGGCCGCGGCCGGCATCATCAACTTCGTGGTGCTCACCGCGGCGCTCTCCTCCTGCAACTCCGGCATGTACTCCACCGGGCGCATGCTGCGCGACCTCGCCCTGCGCGGCCAGGCCCCCGGACGGCTCACCAAGCTCAACAGCCGCCGCACCCCGGCCGTCGCGATCACCCTGTCCTGCTTGCTGATGGGCGCCGGCGTGGTGCTCAACTACCTCGTCCCGGCGCGGGCGTTCGAGTACATCACCTCGGTCGCCACGGTCTGTGGGCTGTGGACCTGGGCGATGATCCTGATATCCCAGATCCGCTACCGCAAGGCCTGGAGGGCCGGCCACCTGCCGCCGCCCACCTTCAAGGCCCCCGGCGGCGCCTGGGTCAACTGGGCCGCCCTCGCCTTCCTGGCGATGGTCGTGGTGCTGATCGCCCTGGACAAGGACAACCGGATCTCGCTGTACGTCTTCCCGGGCTGGGCCCTGCTGCTGGTGGTCGGCTACCAGGTGCTCAAGCGCCGCAACCCGCAGGCCGTCCACGGCCTCGCCCACGACCACCTGCACGTCGGCAGCGGGAACGCGGACGCCCGCTGACCGGGACTCGGACGCCCCGCCGGACAACCGGTGGGGCGTGTCTATCCTGACCACATGCTGACCATCACCCGAGAAATCCGCGACCGGATCGTGGCCCACGCCCGCGCCGACCACCCGGACGAGGCCTGCGGCGTGGTCGCCGGACCGGCCGGCAGCGGCCGCCCCGAGCGGTTCATCCCGATGCTCAACGCGGCCCGCTCGCCCACCTTCTACGAGTTCGACTCGGGCGACCTGTTCAAGCTCTACCGCGAGATGGACGACCTGGACGAGGAGCCGGTGATCGTCTACCACTCGCACACCGCCACCGAGGCCTACCCCTCCCGCACCGACGTGAGCTACGCCTCCGAGCCGTTCGCCCACTACGTCCTGGTCTCCACCGCCGACGGCAACGGCGAGGACGACCCCTACCAGTTCCGCTCGTTCCGCATCGTGGACGGCGAGATCACGGAGGAAGACGTCCAGGTCGTCGAGGCCTACCCGGCCTGACCGGCACCCACCTGGACCCGGCCCGCCGACCCGCCGCGAGCGGTCGGCGGGCCCACGTCGTCTCAGCATCGGAAACGACAACATCCGGATCACGAGACAGGCATGTCGGAGCGGGCCCGGGAATCTATACGATGAGCCCATGCGTTCCGTCGATGTGAGCAACCAGGCCCCGGGCACCCGCCTCGTGGCGCGCCTGCACGTCGACCTGTGCCGGCACGCCGGCGCGATCTGTCCCGGCACGCCCGCGCGCTCGCGCTGAGAGCCGCCCCGCCCCGCCCGGGCCCCGCCGCCTCCCCGGCGGTGTCGAGCCCCGGGCACCCTCCGCCCTGCCGCGCCCGCTGCGGCCCACCCACCTCCACGACTCGCACAGGAGCGCACCCATGGCCATCGAGGTCCGCATCCCGACCATCCTCCGCACCTACACCGACGGCGCCAAGGCCGTCGAGGGCAACGGCAGCAACCTCGGGGAACTCTTCACCGACCTCGACACCCGCCACCCGGGCATCGCCGCCCGCCTGGTCGAGGGCGGCGAGCTGCGCCGCTTCGTCAACGTCTACCTGAACGACGAGGACGTCCGGTTCCTGGAGGGCATCTCCACCGCCCTCACCGACGGTGACAGCGTCACCATCCTGCCCGCCGTGGCCGGCGGCGCCCGCTAGGACCCCCGGCTCCCCCGCCCGGTGGCGGGGAAGCCGCCCCTCTTCACCCTCACCGCCGTGGCCGGAGGCCTCCCTTGCGATACGACAGTCCGCTCGAAGCCGTCGGCAACACCCCGCTGGTCCGCCTGCCGCGGCTGTCCGCCGCCGTCCCCGGCAACGACGCGGGCCTGGTGAACCTCTGGGCCAAGCTGGAGGACCGCAACCCCACGGGCTCGATCAAGGACCGCCCCGCGCTGCACATGATCGAGCGCGCCGAGGCCGACGGCCGGCTCACCCCCGGCTGCACCGTCCTGGAGCCCACCAGCGGCAACACCGGCATCTCGCTCGCCATGGCCGCCAAGCTCAAGGGCTACCGGATGGTCTGCGTGATGCCCGAGAACACCAGCGAGGAACGGCGCGAACTGCTCCGGATGTGGGGCGCCGAGATCATCTCCTCCCCGGCCGCCGGCGGCTCCAACACCGCGGTCCGGATCGCCAAGGAGATTTCCGCCGAGCACCCCGACTGGGTGATGCTCTACCAGTACGGCAACCCCGACAACGCGGGCGCCCACTACACCACCACCGGCCCCGAGATCCTCGCCGACCTGCCGACCGTCACCCACTTCGTGGCCGGCCTCGGCACCACCGGCACCCTGATGGGCGTCGGCCGCTACCTGCGCGAGAAGGTCCCCGGCGTGAAGATCGTCGCCGCGGAACCGCGCTACGACGACCTGGTGTACGGGCTGCGCAACCTCGACGAGGGCTTCGTGCCCGAGCTGTACGACGCCGAGGTGCTCACCACCCGCTTCTCGGTCGGATCCGCGGACGCCGTCCGCCGCACCCGAGAACTCCTCCAGCAGGAAGGCATCTTCGCGGGCGTCTCGACCGGCGCCATCCTGCACGCCGCGCTCGGCGTCGGCCGCAGGGCGGCGGCCGCCGGGGAGCGCGCGGACGTCGTCTTCGTGGTCGCCGACGGCGGCTGGAAGTACCTGTCCACCGGCATCTACACCGCCGAGTCCACCGAGGCGGCGGTCGAGGCGCTGCAGGGCCAGCTCTGGGCCTGAGGCCTCAGGGCCCGTCCGGCCCTAGCTCCGCTGCAGGGCCTGCTGGGCCCGGGCCCAGACCTGCCGGTCCACCGTGCCGGCCCGGCGGCGGAAGGCCGACAGCGGCACCTCGCGCAGCTCGTCGGTCTCCAGCCAGCTGGTCCGGCCCTGCCGGTCGCCCACCGAACCGGGCGGCAACGGCAGCACACCCGGGCGTTCGGCGTGGTGCTTGCTGGTGATCTTCGCGACGGTGGCGGCCCGGCCGTGCACCCGCAGCACCAGGCAGGGGCGGTCCTTGGAGCCGGGCCCGTCCTCGAACGGCACCTCCGCCCACCAGATCTCCTGCGGCTCCGGCCCGGCCTTGGTGCCCGGGCGCGGCCGCGGGCCGGTCGGGCCGGTCGGACGCGCGGCCGGCCGGGTGCGCCTCGCCAGAGCCGCCGCGACGGCCGCCAGGACGGCGGCGCCCGCCACGGCCAGGACCACCCAGATACCAGTCATGCGGCGAACCGTACCGGGCCGGTGGTGAACGCCACCACCGTGGCGGCCGTGACAGTTGGGCATTTGTCCGGGTGTTGCTCCCGTTTCGTCACGGAACGGCCACGACACCCGTTCTGTCGGCTACGCCCCGGTGCCGCCCGGCAAGGCTGCCTCACGAACGTCCGCCCCCGTCCCCCGGAGGTGCCTTCGTGAGGAGTTCCGAACTCTGGTCGTACGCCGAGATCGCCCGGCACATCAACGTCCGGACCGACACCGTCCGCAACTACCGGCGGCACGGGCTGCTGCCGGACCCGGACGTGATCGACGGCAGCGGATACCCCCGCTGGCACCCCAAGACCATCCGCTCCTGGGCCCGCAACCGCCCCCGGCACCGCTGAACCGACCGCGCCGCCCCCGCCCCGGCGGTCTGGGTGATTCCAGCCACAGCCCGGCACGGGGACGGGGGCAAAGTGCCGCTCCGCCCTTACCCTCGACACACCAACGCAGTGCTACCGGCCGGTCCACCGGCCCGGCCTGCCGTTTTCCACGCTGTTTTCCATGCCGCTTCAACAACATGAAAAGCAGCCCAGCAGCAGCCAGGACGTGTCGGGGCGGAGGGGCTCGGATGAAACTGACCGTGGTGGGGTGCTCGGGGAGCTTCCCGTCCGCCGAATCGCCGTGCTCCAGCTACCTGGTCGAGGCCGACGGCTACCGGGTGGTGCTGGACCTCGGCAACGGCGCCCTCGGCGCGCTGCAGAAGTACACCAGCCTCTACGAGGTCGACGCCGTCCTGCTCAGCCACCTGCACGCGGACCACTGCGTCGACCTGTGCGCCTACTGGGTCGCCCGCAACTACCGCGCCGAGGGCTGCCCGGAGCTGCTGCCGGTGTACGGCCCGGCCGGCACCGCCGAGCGGCTCGCCCGCGCGTACGACATGCCGGAGAACCCCGGAATGAAGGAGGTGTTCGAGTTCCGCACGCTCACCCCGGGCAGCTTCGAACTCGGCCCCTTCCGGGTCTCCGTCGCCCAGGTCAACCACCCCGTGGACGCCTTCGCCTTCCGACTGGAGCACGGCGGCCGCTCGCTGGTCTACTCCGGCGACACCGGCGAGAGCCCCGAACTGGTGGAACTCGCCCGCGACGCCGACCTGTTCCTCTGCGAGGCCGCGTACCTCGACGGCCGCGACACCTACCGGGCCGTCCACCTCAACGGCCGGGAGGCCGGCGAGCACGCCGCCGCCGCCGGGGCCCGTCGGCTGGTCCTTACCCACATCCCGCCGTGGACCGACGCCGAGCACAACCGCCGTGACGCGGCCGCCACCTTTGCCGGCCCGGTCGAGCTGGCCCGGGCCGGCGCGGTGTACGAGATCTGACCCGTCTCAGCGCCGCTCGGGGACGGGCAGGCCGAGGTGGTCGCGCAGGGTCGGGCCGGTGTACTCGGTGCGGAACACCCCGCGCTCCTGGAGCAGCGGGACGACCCGGTCGACGAACTCGTCCAGGCCGCCCGGGGTCAGGTGCGGGACGAGGACGAAGCCGTCGGCCGCGTCCTGCTGCACGAAGTGGTCGATCCGTTCCGCGACGGTGGCGGGGGAGCCGATGAAGGTCTGCCGGCCGGTCACCTCGATGACCAGCTCGCGGCTGCTCAGCCCCTTCTCGGCGGCCAGGGCGCGCCAGCGTTCGGCGGTGCCCACCGGGTCCGGGATGCGGACCCGGCCCTGGACCAGCGCGCCGTCCGGGTCGGGGTCGACGCCCGGCAGGGGCCCGTCCGGGTCGTGGTCGGAGAGGTCGACGCCCCAGACCTGCTCCAGGAAGGCGATCGCGGTCCGCGGTCCGACCTGGGCCCGGCGGACCGCGGCCGCGCGCTCGGCCGCGTCGGCGTCGGTGTCGCCGAGGACGAAGGTGGCGGCGGGCATGATCTTCAGCTCGTCCGGTTCGCGCCCGTGGCCGGCCAACCGGCCCTTGACGTCGGCGTGGAAGGCCCGGCCGGCGTCGAAGTCGGAGTGCCGGCTGAAGACGACGTCGGCGGTGGCCGCGGCGAACTCCCGGCCCTCGGCGGAGTCGCCGGCCTGGATGACCACCGGGTGGCCCTGCGGCGGACGGGGCAGCGAGAGCCGGCCCTCGACCTCGAACTGGGGGCCGCGGTGCCGTACGGTCTCCTCCCCGGCGTCCCAGAACTCCCGTGCCAGCTGGACGGATTCGGCTGCCCGGGTGTAGCGGTCGGCGCGGTCCAGGTAGCCGCCGCGGCGGAAGTTCTCCCCGGTGAAGGCGTCCGAGGAGGTGACCACGTTCCAGGCCGCGCGGCCGCCGGAGAGGTGGTCCAGGGAGGCGAAGCGGCGGGCGAGTTCGTACGGCTCGTTGAAGGTGGCGTTCACCGTGGCGGCCAGGCCGATCCGCTCGGTGACGGCGGCCAGGGCGTTCAGCACGGTGATCGACTCGGGGCGGCCGACCACGTCCAGGTCGTGGATGCGGCCCTTGGTCTCGCGCAGCCGCAGGCCCTCGGCGAGGAAGAAGAAGTCGAACTTCCCGCGCTCGGCGGTCCGTGCGAGGTGGCGGAAGGAGGCGAACTCGATGTGGCTGCCGGAGGCCGGATCGCTCCACACCGTGGTGTTGTTGACGCCGGGGAAGTGCGCGGCGAGGTGGACCTGCTTGAGCGGACGGTCCGTCATCGGACCACCTCGGCGAGGGCGGAGCCGGCGGCCGGGCGGACGGCGGCCGTGCGCGGGTCGGCGGTGCGCGGCTCGGGGGCGCGGGCGACGGCGTAGCGGCTGGCCGGGCGGGCCAGGCCGAGGTGGTCGCGCAGGGTGCGGCCGGGGTACCCGGCGCGCAGCAGTCCGACGCCGCGCAGCGCGGGGGCGATCCGCTCGGCGAGGGCGGCCAGGTCGCGTTCGGGTTCGGCGGGGACGAGGTGGAAGCCGTCCACGCCGGTGCCGGTGGCGGTGAGTTCGGCGAGCAGCCGCTGCTCGGCGGCAGGGTCGGGCAGGGCGGCGTCGAGCCGGGCGAGGATGCGCAGCTGTTCGCCGGAGCGCAGCCGCAGCTCGGTGGCGGCGGTCAGCCGGGCGGCCCGGTCGGGGGCGTCGAGCAGCACGACGTCGGCGTACCGGATGGCGGTGGCGACCCGGGCGTGGCCGCCGGGGGAGGCGTCCCGGGCGAGGTCGGCGGCGGCCACCGGCACCACGACCACCGGGCGGCCCTGGGGCGGGCGCGGGGTGATGGACGGGCCGCGGACGGAGAAGTGCCGGCCCTCGAAGTCGATGTAGTGCAGCTTGTCGCGGTCGACGAACCGGCCGGTGGCGGTGTCGCGGATCTCCGCGTCGTCCTCCCAGCTGTCCCAGAGCCGGGCGGCGACCTCGGCGGCGTCGGCCGCCTCGGCCCACAGCTCGTCCTCGGGGGCGGTCGGGCGGCGGCCGAACGCCTTGGCCTCGGCCTCCGTGGTGGAGACGCCGACCAGCCAGCCGGCCCGGCCCTCGCTGACCCAGTCCAGGGTGTTGAGCGAGATCGAGGTGTGGAAGGGCTCGGTGTGGGTGGTGGTGACGGTGGGGACCAGACCGATCCGCGAGGTCAGCGGGGCGATCCGGGCCAGGGTGGCGAGCGCGTCGGGGCGGCGCGGTTCGGCGGTGAAGGAGTCGTCCAGGGTGACGAAGTCCAGTCCGGCCCGCTCGGCGAGGCGGGCGAGGGCGGCGTAGTGGCCGGGGTCGAGGCGGCGGGGGCTGTCGGCGTCGGCGGTGGCGGACGCGTCGACGGAGGCGGAGAGGTGCAACTGGCGGGGCATGGCGGGCCTGGCTTTCCTCGTGCGGATGCGCGCGGACAGCGGCGGCGGCCCTACCGGCACGGGGTACGGGTACGGGCGCGCGGCCGCGCGCGCGGAGGGGAGGACGGCCGGCGCCGGGCGGGTCGTCAGCCGGGCGGCGGCGGGGGGAGGGGTCGGCTCAGCCGCGACACGCCGCGGACCACACGCGACCGAAGTCGATGTGGCTGCGGGTCACCAGCGGGCACGAGGGGTACACGGCTTCAGTTGACCAGGGCGTCCGTCGCTTCGTCAACCGCCGTTCCCGCCTGCCGGACACGCCGAAGGCCCCGCCCGGCCGCCGGGGAGCGGCGGTGGGCGGGGCCTTCGGAGCGGCCGGGACGGGCGTCAGGCCTTGGTGATGTCCTCGATCTCGGCGTCGTCCTCGCGACCGGGGGTCTTGAGGTTGAACTTGGTGATCGCGAAGCGGAACACGAAGTAGTAGATCGCCGCGAAGACGAGGCCGATCGGGATGATCAGCAGCGGGTTCTTGGCCAGGCTGAAGTTGATCGAGTAGTCGATCAGGCCGGCCGAGAAGCTGAAGCCGTGGTGGATGCCGAGCGCCCAGGTGAGGGCCATCGAGACGGCGGTCAGCACGGCGTGGATGGCGTACAGGGCAGGGGCGATGAACAGGAAGGTGAACTCGATCGGCTCGGTGACGCCGGTGACGAAGCTGGTCAGCGCGATGGAGATCATCATGCCCGTGACGGCCTTGCGGCGCTCGGGACGGGCGCAGTGGGCGATCGCGAGGGCGGCGGCCGGCAGCGCGAACATCATGATCGGGTAGAAGCCGGCCTGGAACTGGCCGGCGGTCGGGTCGCCCGCCAGGAAGCGGTTGATGTCGCCGTGCACGACGGTGCCGTGGGCGTCGGTGTAGTCACCGGTCTGGAACCAGGCGTAGGTGTTGACGAACTGGTGCATGCCGATCGGGATCAGCGCGCGGTTGATCAGGCCGAACAGACCGGCGCCGACCGCGCCCGCGCCCACCAGGCCGTTGTTGACGTGCGAGATCGCGTCGCCGATGGGCTGCCAGCCGAGGCCGAACAGGACGCCCAGGCCGGTGCCGACGAAGGCCATGATGATCGGCACCAGGCGGCGGCCGTTGAAGAAGCCGAGCCAGTCGACCAGCTTGGTGCGGTGGAACCGCTGCCACAGGATCGCCGCGAGCAGGCCGACCACGATGCCGCCGAGCACGCCCGGGTCCTGCGGCTTGCCCGCCGGGAGGGCGGCGGTGACGGTGCCGTCCGCCGGGAACGCGGTCAGGACGTTCTTGAAGACGAGGTAACCGACCAGCGCCGCCAGCGCCGTGGAACCGTCGGCCTTCCTGGCGTAGCCGATCGCGATGCCGACGCAGAACAGCAGCGGCAGCGCGCCGGTGACGGCGGTGCCCGCGGCGCCGAAGACCTCGACGAGCTTCGCGGGGAAGTGCCACTTCTCATGGACGTCGGGCTGGCCCAGGCGCGCCAGCAGACCGGCGGCGGGGAGGACGGCGATTGGCAGCTGGAGGCTGCGGCCGACCTTCTGGAGGCCGGGAAGGACGCTGTTGCCGAACTTCTGGATCGGCGTCGGAGCCTTGGCGGGCGCCGGTGCCTGCGCAGACTGACTCATGGGGGTGGGTTCCTAACGGCATGGCGGTCGGTCGGGGGAAGGCACAGGGGCCGAACCGCGAACTGGTCTACACCACACGTGGTGTAGACCAGTTTTGTAGCACGGGCCGAGAAGTCCGGGAACCCCGGATAGCGCCGCCGCCGGGAAGCGCTATGAAATCGAAACCTGGTCGCGGAACGACGATCATGATTTCAGTCGCGATTGTGATTTTGGCTATTTGCGCAACAAAAAGCGCGGAGCCCTTGCGGCGCCTGGGCCGGGGCGGGGTGGTCGGGGTCGGGCCGGGGCGATCGGGCCGCTTCCCGGGGCGGGCGGCGGCTGCCGAGAGTGACCGGAGGGTCGCGGACGCGCCGGTGGGGCGTCTCCCCGCCCGTGGTCGGCACCCGTCCGGACCGCCGCCGGCCGGGCGGATCGCGACCGAATTACCTTTTCCGCGGCCATCGAACAGGGAATTCTGCCCTTTTCCGAAATCCCGAAGGCCTCCGGACCCGGCGGGTCCGCGGGCCATTGAAGGAAATACCCGCGGCGCAATTCAGGCCCTGGTGACGTCCTCGACCTCCGCCTCGTCCTCGCGCCCCGGGGTTTTCAGGTCGAATTTGACGATGACGAAGCGGAAGAGCGCGTAGTACACCACGGCGAAGCACAGCCCGATGACGATGATCAGCCACGGTTCGGTGGCCAGCCCCCAGTTGATGACGTAGTCGATCAGGCCGGCCGAGAAGCTGAATCCGTCGTGCACCCCCAGCCCCCAGGTGACCGCCATCGAGGCGCCGGTCAGCAGCGCGTGCACGCCGAACAGGGCCGGGGCGATGTAGGCGAAGGAGTATTCGATCGGCTCGGTGACGCCGGTGACGAAGGAGGTCAGGCCGACCGAGAGCATCAGGCCGTAGATCTCCTTGCGGCGGTGCGGCTTGGCCGAGTGGGCGATCGCGAGTGCCGCGGCGGGCAGCGCGAACATCATGATCGGGAAGAATCCGGACTGGAACTGCCCGGCCGTCGGGTCCCCCGCGAGGAAACGCGGGATGTCGCCGTGCACGATCGTGCCGTCGGCCTTCGTGAACTCGCCGAACTGGAACCAGACGAAGGTGTTCAGCAGCTGGTGCATACCGATCAGCAGCAGTGCGCGGTTGAAGGCGCCGAAGATGCCCGCGCCGCCCGCGCCGAGATCGGCGAGGTCCTGTGAGAAGTCGTTGAGACCGCGGCCGATGGGCGGCCACACCCACAGCGCGACGACGGCGGTCAGCATGCCGACCAGGGCGGTGATCATCGGGACCAGGCGGCGGCCGTTGAAGAAGCCGAGCCAGTCGACCAGCCTGGTGCGGTGGTACCGCACCCACAGCCAGGCCGACATCAGGCCGATCAGGATGCCGCCGAGCACCCCCGGGTTCTGGTAGGTCGCGGCGGCCGCCTTCGCCGAGGTGTAGTCCACGCACTGGTCGCCGACCAGCACCGTCGGCGGCTTGCAGTTCTCCGGGAAGGCGTGCAGGACCCTGTAGTAGACGAGGAATCCGACCACGGCCGCCAGCGCCGTCGAGCCGTCCGCCTTCCTGGCCATGCCGATCGCCACCCCGATGCAGAACAGCATCGGCAGGCCGAGCGCGGAGTCGAGCAGGGCGCCGCCGGCCGCCGCGAACACCCTGGCGACGTTCGTCCAGCCCAGGCCGTCCTCGCCGAAGACGTCGGGCTGGCCGAGCCGGTTGAGGATGCCCGCCGCGGGCAGCACCGCGACCGGCAGCTGCAGCGAGCGGCCCATCTTCTGGAGCCCGCCGTAGAAGGTGTGCCACCGGGTGGTCCGCGGGGCGGTAGCGCCTGCCGAACTCATCATCCGCCCTCCGGGCGCGGTTGCCGTCGGGAGACCCGGTGCGGGACCCTCGGGCGGGGCCCGGGAACATCCGGGGTCCTTCCTGCGTTCGCGGAGTAGACATATATTGGTGTAGACCACCTTGGGGTGCAGGCCGGACGCCGGGACGCGGGCCCCGCTGATCGTCATCCTCGGGCGGCGGTCCGGAGCCCGCGCGCCGGAATGGGCCAAAAGTGGACTAACGTGGCAGACCGGACCGGCTCGGGTCATGCTGGTCGCGCGCCGCCCGGCAGGGCGACCGCAGCTGAACCCGCGTCAGCCACCGGCACGGACCTCACCACCCGACGGTCGAGGACCCCAGCACAGCGCAGCACGGCACCCGGCAGAGCCGCCGACGAGCCGAGACAGAGGGAGAGAACCAGATGGCCAGCAAGGCTGAGAAGATCGTCGCCGGTCTGGGCGGCATCGACAACATCGAAGAGGTCGAGGGCTGCATCACCCGCCTGCGCACCGAGGTCAAGGACGCCGCCCTGGTCGACGAGACCGCCCTCAAGGCCGCCGGCGCCCACGGCGTGGTCAAGATGGGCACCGCGATCCAGGTCGTCATCGGCACCGACGCCGACCCGATCGCCGCCGACATCGAGGACATGATGTGACCTGAGCCACCCGGGCTCGACCGCCCACGGCCCGCCGAACCGCTCTGGGGCACGGCGGGCCGAGGCGTGTCCGGGCGCACGGATCCGAGCGGCTACGCTCAGTGGCTATGTCACGCATCGACGGCCGCACCCCCGACCAGCTCCGCCCCATCACCATCGAGCGGGGCTGGAGCAAGCACGCCGAAGGCTCCGTCCTCATCTCCTACGGCGACACCAAGGTGCTGTGCACCGCCAGCGTCACCGAAGGCGTCCCCCGCTGGCGCAAGGGCAGCGGCGAAGGCTGGGTCACCGCCGAGTACTCCATGCTCCCGCGCGCCACCAACACCCGCGGCGACCGCGAAGCCGTCAAGGGCCGCATCGGCGGCCGCACCCACGAGATCAGCCGGCTCATCGGCCGCTCCCTCCGCGCCGTCGTCGACCACCGCGCCCTCGCCGAGAACACCATCGTCCTCGACTGCGACGTCCTCCAGGCCGACGGCGGCACCCGCACCGCCGCCATCACCGGTGCCTACGTCGCCCTCGTCGACGCCGTCTCCTGGGCCCGCGACCGCAAGCTGCTCCGCGCCAAGGGACAGCCCATCACCGGCGGCGTCAGCGCCGTCAGCGTCGGCATCATCGACGGCGTCCCCATGCTCGACCTCCAGTACGAGGAGGACGTCCGCGCCGAGACCGACATGAACATCGTCTGCACCGACGACGGCCGCTTCGTCGAGGTCCAGGGCACCGCCGAAGGCGCCCCCTTCGACCGCGACCTCCTCAACCGGCTCCTCGACCTCGGCACCCTCGGCTGCGCCGAACTCGACGAGATCCAGCGCAAGGCCCTGGAGGGCTGACCCCCACCCGGAACACCTGTGCGGCCCGCTGTACACACCCGGCCCGCAGACCGTACGGTTCCCGCAGCGCCCTCGCTGCGGGAACCGCGCACCCGGTGGCGCGCGTCCCTCCCCACGGAACCCCCGCCCACCAGGAGGACCGGATGCCGTCGAGCATCGCCCGCCCCGCCGCCCTCGCCGTGGCCGGACTGATCGCGATCCTCCCGCTCAGCATGGTCAGCTGCTCCGCCGCCCAGAAGGCCATCGACTGCGGCAACACCGCCGTCAAGGTCACCGGGGACATCGCCGACCTCACCAAGGCCTACGACGACTCCAGCAACGACTCGGCCGCCGCCGGGAAGGCGCTCCAGAAGCTCAAGGGCGACCTCGACCAGATCGGCAGGAACTCCAAGAACACCGACGTCGCCAAGGCCGTGAGCGATCTGCAGAAGCAGGCCGACAAGGTCCAGCAGGCCGTCGACAAGAAGCAGGCCCCCGACCTCAAACCGCTCGGCGACGCGGCGGGCAACCTCACCTCGGTCTGCACCGGCTGATCGGTTCCGACCTCTCGGTAGGGTGGGCGATATGTCCACCCGTCTGATCCTCGCCACCCGCAACCAGCACAAGGTCGCCGAACTGCGCGCCATCCTCGGCGACGCCGGCCTGGACGTCGAACTCCTCGGCGCCGACGCCTACCCCGAGATCCCGGACGTCCCCGAAACCGGCGTCACCTTCGCCGAGAACGCCCTGCTCAAGGCCCACGCCCTCGCCCGCGCCACCGGTCTGCCCGCCGTCGCCGACGACTCCGGCCTCTGCGTGGACGTCCTGGGCGGCGCACCCGGCATCTTCTCCGCCCGCTGGTCCGGCAGGCACGGCGACGACCGAGCCAACCTGGAACTGCTGCTCGCCCAGCTCTCCGACATCGATGCCGCCCACCGCGGCGCCCACTTCTTCTGCGCCGCGGCCCTGGCGTTGCCGGACGGCACCGAACGCGTCGTCGAGGGCCGCCTCCTCGGCACCCTGCGCACCGCCCCGGCGGGCGACGGCGGCTTCGGCTACGACCCGATCCTCCAGCCCCTCGGCGAGACGCGCACCTGCGCGGAGCTGACGGCCGAGGAGAAGAACGCCATCAGCCACCGGGGCCAGGCCTTCCGCGCCCTGGCCCCGGTGGTCAAGGACCTCATCGGCTGACGGGAAGTCCGAAGCGACGAAGGCCCGCCCTGGTTCTCCCGAGGGTGGGCCTTCGACTCTTAGGTAGAAGCTTTGGTGCGGCCTGAGGGATTCGAACCCTCACGGGGTTTCCCCCACCGGATCCTAAGTCCGGCGCGTCTGCCGAGCTCCGCCAAGGCCGCGAGGCCTCTAGTCTAGGGCCTCGCTTCCGGCGGGAACACCGCGATTTCCACGCGGCGCCGTTCGCTTGTTCTCGTTCCGCCCGCAACAGGTGTCGGTGACAGAGTGACAGTTCGGGCAGAGCAGCCGGAGGTTGCCCGGCCGGTTGTCCGACCAGTCACCGTTGATGTGGTCGACCTCCAGGATCACCGGCCGTCCGCGCCACTCAGGGCCGGTGCCACAGTCCTCGCACGACTCGGGTCGGCCGAGTTCGGCGAGAGCGCTGCGGATCCGTGCGCCCGGGATCCGCTTGGCTTCCGCGGAAGTGTCAGAAGCGCCTGGGGCGTCTGGAGCGACCCCCGTGCCTGCTGAGCCCGAGACGGCGGTGGCCCGAGGCGGGGACGGCGGTGGCGGCGCACCCGGTCGGGGGTGGGCCGCCACCGCCGCGTTCGACGCCGGCGAGGTCAGGCCTCGACCTTGAGGTCGCGCAGCAGCTTGGCGACGTGCCCGGTGGCCCTGACGTTGTACAGCGCGCGCTCGACCTTGCCCTGCTCGTCCACGATGATCGTGGAGCGGATCACGCCCTGGTAGGTGCGGCCGTAGTTCTGCTTCTCGCCGTAGGCGGCGTACGCCTCCAGCACCCGGTGCTCCGGGTCGGAGAGCAGGGTGACCTTGAGGTCCTCCTTCTCGCGGAACTTGCCGAGCTTCTCCGGCTGGTCGGGGGAGATGCCGATGACGTCGTAGCCGGCGCCCGCGAAGACCTCCAGGTTGTCGGTGAAGTCGCAGGCCTGCTTGGTGCAGCCGGGGGTGAGGGCGGCCGGGTAGAAGTAGACGATGACCTTGCGGCCCAGGTGGTCGGCGAGGGAGACCTGGTTGCCGTCGGCGTCGGACAGGCTGAAGGCGGGTGCGGTGTCGCCGGGCTGGAGGCGCTCAGTCACGGTCGTACTCTCCTGGAGGCTGGGACGGGCGGTCGTACCACGGCAAACTTACCCCCGTTGGTGGGTGGGGCCGCGCGTCCGCACCCGGCAGCTGACAGACTGGGTCGGTCGCACAGGACGACAGGACGACATCGGCAAGTGAATGGGGTGGCCCGAGTGGGCGGTGCGAGCACGCAGGACAAGCCGGAGCGGACGGCTGCGCAGATCGAGGCGGACATCGAGCGCACCCGCGACCGGCTCGCGGCGAACCTGGACGAGCTGGCCGTGCGGGTCCACCCGAGCACCATCTCCGCGCAGGTCAAGGCCCGGGCGATGGCCACCGTCGAGGAGAAGGCGGCCCGCGCGTACGTGGCCGCGAACGGCCTGGTCGAGAGGGCCAGGGCTCAGTTCGTGGACGAGAAGGGGCAGCCGCGCAAGGAGCGGATCGTCCCGGCGGCGCTGGTCGGGGTCGGCCTGGTGGTGCTGATCGCCTCGTCCCGCAAGCGCCGCAAGGACTGACCTTCGCCGCGAGGACCGGTTCCGTGGTCCCGGAGGGCCGGACCGCCGTGGGCGTGCCGGTCCTTTCGCGTGCCACCCCTTTCGCGTGCCGGGCCAGCGTCACGCCCGGCGCTCCGGGGCGGTACCTTCGGGATCGTGAGTACGAACGACAACCCGACGCATTCCGACCCCGGGCACGAGTCCGCGCGGCACGACCGGCTGGGCGAGAAGCTGCCGATCCGGATGCTGCACGACCGCGTGCTCGTGCGCATCGAGGGCGGCGAGGGCGAGCGCCGCTCGACCGGCGGCATCCTGATCCCGGCGACCGCGGAGCTGAGTAAGAGGTGCACGTGGGCGGAGGCTGTGGCTGTCGGCCAGAGCGTGCGCTCGGTGGAGCCCGGTGACCGCGTCCTGTACGACCCGGAGGACAAGCTGGAGGTCGAGGTCCGCGGCGCCACCTACGTGCTGCTGCGCGAGCGCGACCTGCACGCCGTCGCCGCGACCCGGTTCGGGGACACCGAGGGCTCGACCGGGCTGTACCTCTGACCGCGCAAGCGCTGCGGTGCTTCTTCGAGGCGGGTCCGTCGGCCGGGGAGCGGCCGGCGGACCCGTCCGCCGCGGTCAGGCCAGCAGGGTGCCGCCGTCGACGGTGACCACCGTGCCGGTGGCGAAGCGCTGGTTCATCAGGTGGACGTACGACTCGGCGACCTCCTCGGGTTCGGCGATCCGGCCGAGCGGGAGGGTGTCGGCGATCCCGGCGAACAGCTGCTCGCGGTCGGCCTCCGGGAGGCCGTACCAGAGCGGGGTGCGGACCATGCCGGCCCGGACGGCGTTGACCCGGATCGGAGCCAGTTCCACGGCCAGGGCCCGGACCAGGCCCTCGATGGCGCCGCAGATGCTGGCGGCGATGCTCCAGCCGGGGCTGGGGCGCAGTCCGGCGGTGCCTGAGGTGAGGGTCACGGAGCCGCCGGGGCGCAGGCGGGGTGCGGCGGCGCGGACGGCGTCGAGAGCGCCGAAGTAGCGCAGGGTGAAGAAGTCGCGGGCGGCGTCGAGGTCGAGGGTGTCGATCGTGGCCAGGGTGAGTGGTTCGCCGGCCGTGAAGACGAGGTGGTCGATCGGGCCGAGGCGGTCGAAGAGGGCGTTGACCTGTCGGCTGTCGGTGAGGTCGGCGATCTCGGCGGTGGTGCCGGCGGGCAGGGTGGCGAGGGCGCGTTCGGTGCTGGCGGCGCGGCTGGAGGCGACGGTGACCCGGGCGCCGTGGTTGGCGGCGAGGGCGGCGGTGGCGAGGCCGATGCCGGAGGTGCCGCCGAGGATGACGACGCGCTGGTCCTTGAGGGGCGCGATGGGCATGGTCGGGTGCCTTTCGTGGGCGGTGCGGGGCCGTTCCGATCCTGCGCCGGGCTTCGAGGCGGCGTCCAAGACCTGTTCGGTCGGCTGTCATACCCTCGGGGTATCAGGCTGTTCTCGGGGGTGGCGGTGGACGTCGATCTGCGGAAGCTGCGCTACTTCGTGGCGGTGGCGCGGGAGTTGCACTTCGGGCGGGCGGCCGCGGAGTTGCACATCGCGCAGCCCGTGCTGTCGCGGCAGATCCGCGCGCTGGAGGCGGAGTTCGGTGCGCGGTTGTTCCGGCGGGACCGCAGGTCCACCGAACTGACGGAGGCGGGACGCCAGTTGCTGGAGGACGCGCCGCCGTTGCTGGCGGCGGCGGAGGCGTTGCGGCGCCGGGTGGTCAGGGCCGAGGGCGGCGCGGGGCGGTTCGTGGTGGGGTTCATGCCGGGGATCACGGTGACGGCGGCGGTGCGGGCGTTGCGGGAGCGGCATCCGGGGCTGGCGGTGGAGGTGGTGCGGACGTCGTGGGCGGAGCAGGCGCGGGTGGTGCTGGACGGGCGGGCGGACGTCTCCTTCGTGCGGTTGCCGGTGGAGCCGCGGGGTCTGGTGGTGCGTCCGTTGTTCGCCGAGCCGCGGGTGGCGGCGCTGCCGGTCGGGCACCGGCTGGCGGGTGGAGCGTCGGTCACCATGGCCGAGTTGGCGGGCGAGCGGTTGTTGCAGGATCCGGTGGTGGTGCCGGAGTGGCGGGGTGGGTCCGGTTCGGCCGGGCCGCGGGCGGAGACGGTGGAGGAGAAGCTGGAGTACGTGGCGGCGGGGGAGGGGACGGTGGTGCTGCCGTCGTCCGTGGCGGCGTTCTACACCCGGGCGGACGTGGTGCACGTGCCGGTCGCGGACATCGCGCCGAACCGGGTCGGGCTGGTCTGGGCGGCCGGCCGGGCGGCTCCGCTGCTGGCCGAGTTCGCCGGGCTGGCGACGGAGCTGGTGGACGGGGGGCGGCGGTCCCCGGACCTCGTCGGTGGTTCTGTCGGTGGCAGCCGTTAGGGTCCGGACATGAGCGTCCCGGTGATCGGTGATTCGGAGCGGCGGGCCCGGTTGGGGCGTCGGCAGCTGTTGGCGCCCTCGGTGCGGGCGGCGCGGGTGGAGGACGTGGCCGACGCGGTGGTCGGCCTGCACGCGACGGACGCGGCGACGGTGTACCTGTCGGCCTGTGCGCGGCTGGCGGAACCCGCGGCGGCGGAGGTGGACCGGGCGCTGTACGGGGACGTCTCGCTGGTGAAGCTGCTGTCGATGCGGCGGACGATCTTCGCGGTGACGGAGGGGCTGGCCCCGTACGTGAGCGCGGCGGCGGCGCGTGCGATCGCGGCGAAGGAACGGGCGACGCTGCTGAAACACCTGCGGGACCACGCCGAGGGCTGGGACGCGGCCCGGCTGGCGGAGACGGAGCGCGAGGTGCTGTCCGCGCTGGCCGTGCGCGGGGAGGCGACGACCCGGGAACTCGGCGAGGACGTGCCGCAGTTGCGCGAGACGATGCTGATGTCGGCGGGCAAGGCGTACGAGGCGAAGCAGAGCGTGGGCAGCCGGCTGCTGCGGTTGCTGGCCTCGGACGGGCACGTGCGCCGGTGCCGTCCGCGCGGGTCCTGGCTGAGCAGCAGCTATCCGTGGGCGCTGGCGCCGCAGTGGCCGGACGTGCCGGTGCGGGAGGCGAAGGCGGAGGTGGTGCGGCGCTGGCTGGCGGCGTACGGTCCGGGCACGGTCGAGGACGTGAAGTGGTGGACGGGCTGGACGCTGGGGGACGTCCGGACGGCGCTGGCGGACGTGGGGGCGCGGGGCGTGGCGCTGGCGGACGGCACGGCGGCGCTGGTGCTGCCGGGGGACGAGGAGCCGGTGGCGGCCCCGGAGCCGTGGGCGGCGCTGCTGCCGGCGCTGGATCCGGCGGTGATGGGCTGGCGGGGGCGGGACTGGTACCTGCGGCCGGAGGACGTGCCGGCGCTGTTCGACCGGGCGGGCAACGCCGGGCCGACGGTGTGGTGGTGCGGCGAGGTGGTCGGCGGCTGGGCGCAGCGGCCGGACGGCGAGGTGGTGTGGCGGCTGTTCCGGGACGTCGGGGCGGAGGCGGAGCGGGCGGTCGCGGTGGAGGCGGGGCGGTTGGTGGCGTGGCTGGGCGAGGTGCGGGTGATGCCGCGCTTCCGGACGCCGCTGGAGCGGGAGTTGGCGGCGAAGGGGTAGCGGTGCGTCGGCCGCAGGGGGAGCGGCGGGGGAGTTGGCCGCGGAGGGGTAGCGGCGTGGGCCCCGCCGCGGGCTCACCGGACCGGGGCCGGTGAGCCCGCCGTGCCGCTGGGGCCGGCGGTGGCGGTGGGCGGTTCGCTGGGCCGGGCGGGCCGGGTCTGGGTGGGCCGGCTGCTGGGGCTGGGCTGTTCCTGGCTCGGGGTGGGCTGGGGGTTCTGCGGGCTGGGCGCGGTCGGGCGGGGGCCGGGGGCGGGCTGGTCGGTGGCGGCGGGGGCGCTGGGGGCGTGGCCGGGGGTGGTGGCGGGGGCTGCGGTGACGGCGGTGCTGGGGGTGGGGCTGGGGGAGCTGCTGGTGGGGGCGCCGGTGGTGGGCCAGCTGTCGGGGCCGGGGTCGGTGCGGCCGGTCTGCAGGTCGAACTGCTGGGTGGGGGTGCCGCTGAGGGCGGCGGTCATGTAGTCGGTCCAGATCTTGGTGGGGAAGGCGCCGCCGTTGATCCGGGTGAGGCCGGCGGTGCCGGCCAGCGGTTCCTTGGCGTGGCTCTTCGGGTTCTCCCGGAACAGCCCGACGGCGGTGGTGAGTTCGGGGGTGTAGCCGACGAACCAGGCGGAGAGGTTGGCGTCGGTGGTGCCGGTCTTGCCGGCGGCGGGGCGGCCGAGGTCGAGGGCGGCGGCGCCGGTGCCGCGCGGGCTGACGACGTCGCGCAGCACGTCGGTGACGGAGTCGGCGATGTTGCGGCCGACGGCGTCGGTGGCCCTGTGGTCGGGCATCTTGGGGACGTCGACGGCGCCGCCGGGGTTGACCCGTTCGAGTTTCTGGACGGACCAGGGGGTGTGGGCCTGGCCGTGGTTGGCGAGGGTGGCGTAGGCGCCGGCCAGGTCGAGGGCGCTGGGGGTGGCGGTGCCGAGGGTCATCGAGGTGTTGGCCGGGTCCATGCCGCGGACGCTGTCGGGGATGCCGAGTCTGACGGCGGTGTCCCGGACGCGGGCGAGTCCGGCGTCGACGCCTTCCTGGGCGTAGACGGAGTTGACCGACTTGACCATGGCGTAGCGCAGGGTGATGTTGCCGTAGTCGACGCCGTCCTCGTTGGGGGGCGCGTACGGGGTGGGGCCGCCGGTGACGGGGCGTTCGCTGGTGCCGTCGTAGCGGGTCTCGGTGGTGATGGGGCGGCCGTCGACGGTGTGCTGGGCGATCAGGCCGGCGGCGAGGTCGATCGGCTTGAAGGTGGAGCCGATCTGGTTGTCCTGGCGCAGGGCGTCGTTGAAGGGCTGCTTGGCGTAGTCGGATCCGCCGTAGACGGCGACGACGCGGCCGGTGGCGGGGTCGACGGAGGCGCCGGCGACCCGGACGTCGGTGTCGGTGGTGGGGCGGGCCTTGGGGTCGAGTTCGCCGGTGAGTTCGTCCTGGACGGCCTTGACGAAGGCGTCCTGCTTGGGCTTCTCGAAGGTGGTGGTGATCCGCCAGCCGCCGGCCTTGAGGGTGGCGGCGTCGATGGTGCCGGAGGAGATGAGGTAGTCGTCGGCGACGCCGACCAGGTAGCCGGCCTGGCCGGCGAGGCCGGTGGCGGGCTGGGGGTCGATGGGTTCGGGGAAGGTGCTGGCGTTGCGGTCGGCGGTGGTGAGGAAGCCGAGCTGGACCATGCCGTCGAGGGCGTAGTTCCAGCGGGCGACGGCCTTCTCGCGGTTGGCGGGGGTGGCGGTCCTGACGTCGTAGAGGCTGGGGGCCTGGAGCAGGGAGGCGAGGTAGGCGCCCTGGCCGAGGGTGAGCTGGGAGACGTCGATGCCGTAGTAGGCGTGGGCGGCGCTCTGGATGCCGTAGGCGCCGCGGCCGAAGTAGCTGCTGTTGAGGTAGCCGGCGAGGATCTCGTTCTTGCTGCGCTGCTGGTCGACCTTGAGGGCGATGAAGAGTTCGCGGCCCTTGCGTTCGAAGGTCTGGTCCTGGGTCAGGTAGTAGTTCTTGACGTACTGCTGGGTGATGGTGGAGCCGCCCTGCATGCCTTTGCCGAGCAGGGTGTTCCAGCCGGCCCGGAGCATGCCCTTCAGGTCGATGCCGCGGTTCTGGTAGAAGGTGCGGTCCTCGGCGGAGACGACGGCCTGCTGGGTCTGCAGCGGGATCTGGTCGATGGTGACGTCGGTGCGGTTGACGGCGCCGGTGCGGGCGATCTCGGTGGTGCCGTCGGCGTAGAGGTAGATGTTGTTCTGGGCGACGGCGTGGGCGTTGGGGTCGGGCACCGGGACGATGACGTAGAGCACGGCGAAGGCGCCGACGGCGAGCAGCAGCAGCGTGGTGAGGGTGCCGAGGGTGATCCGCCAGGTGGGCAGCATCCGGCGCCAGAGAGGGAGGGCGCGGCGGGCTTCGCGGCGGGCGGCCCGTTTGGCCTGGCGTCGGGTGCTCAAGGTCATGACGGGATTATCTGCTATTTGACGCCGGTTCAGCGGCGACCAGGGGTCTGAGGTGCGCGGTTGTGCGGGCGGTGTCGCACGCCCCGGGGTGCGTCGTAAATCCGGGTGCGGGCGGTGGGGCCCGACGGTACGGTGAAAGGTGCAAATCGCATAGCGCACCGACTTCTGACAGCTCCGCTCGCCCGCCCGGCACCCCCGGGTACGGGCGGTCGGAGCCGCTGGGGTGTGTGCGGACGGCTGCGGACACCCGTCTGCCCGTATTTGTCGACAAGGAGACAATATGCAGAACGCTGCGCTCGTCGGGGCGAGGCCCCCTGATACCTCCGGTCGATCCGCGCCCGGGTCCGCCGCGGTCCGATCCGCCGCCGGGCTGTACGCCGCCGTCGCCCGCGGCGCCTTCCGCCGCTACTCGACCTACCGGGCCGCCACCCTGGCCGGCGCCTTCACCAACACCGTCTTCGGCATCATCCTGGCCTCCTCCTTCCTCGCCCTCTGGCAGGCCCGCCCGAACCTCGGCGGCTACGACCAGAGCCAGGCCGTCACCTACATCTGGGTCAGCCAGGGCCTGCTGGTCACCGTCGCGGTCTGGGGCGGGGGCTTCCAGGACGACCTCCAGGACCGCTTCCGCAGCGGCGACATCGCCGTCGACCTCTACCGGCCGGTCGACTTCCAGGGCTGGTGGCTGGCCACCGACCTCGGCCGGGCCGGCTTCCAGGCGCTGGTCCGCGGCACCGTGCCGATGGTGGTCGGCGCGCTGGTGTTCCGCACCCGGATGCCCGAACGCCCGCTGACCTGGGTGTTCTTCCTGCTCTCCGTCCTGCTCGCGGTGCTGGTCAGCTTCGGGCTGCGGTTCCTGGTCTCGATCACCGGCTTCTGGCTGCACGACTCGGAGGGGGTGCGCGCGGTGATGCTGGTGGTCTCGATGTTCTTCTCCGGAATGCTGCTGCCGATCGCGCTCTTCCCCGGATGGCTCGGCGACCTCGCCCCGCTGCTGCCCTGGGCGGCGCTGGTCAAGGTGCCGACCGACGTCTTCCTGGAGCGGGCGGACGGCGCCGGGCTGCTCCCGGCGCTGGGCTTCCAACTCGGCTGGGCGGCCGTGCTGCTGCTCGCGGGGCGGGGCGCGCAGTGGCTGGCCACCCGTCGGGTGGTGGTGCAGGGTGGCTGAGTCGTTCACCCCGGAGTCGTCCACCGCCGAGTCGTGGGCGGCTGAGCCGTACGCCGCTGAGCCGTACGCCGCTGCGTCGTTCCTCGCCCGGACGTCCTGGGCGGTCCGCTCCTGGTGGCTGTGCGCCCGGATGTGGATGCGCGCGATGATGGCCTACCGGGCCTCCTTCGTACTGAACCTGCTGGCCAGCCTGGTCACCCACTCCCTGGACTTCGTCGTCCTGGTGATCATGTTCCGGCACACCGACCGGCTCGGCGGCTGGAACCTGCCGGAGATCGCCTTCCTCTACGCCACCGCGACCTTCTCCCTCGGCATGGCCAACCTGCTGGTCGGCTCGGCCGACGGCCTCGGCGTGCGGATCGTGACCGGCTCGCTGGACACCATGCTGATCCGCCCCGCCCCGGCGCTCTCCCAGCTGTGTGCCGAACGCTTCAGCCTGCGCCGGCTCGGCCGCCCGCTCCAGGCCCTGATCGTGCTCGGCTGGTCGCTGGCCACCCTGGACGTGCACTGGACCTGGGACCGGGTGCTGCTGGTGCCCGTCCTGCTGGTGTGCGGCAGCGTCATCTTCGGCGCGGTCTACGTCGGCGGCGCCACCGTCCAGTTCTGGTGGGGCGAGTCCAAGGAGATCCAGAACTCCTTCACCTACGGCGGCGCGACCCTGCTCCACTACCCGCCGACCATCTTCGCCAAGGAACTGGTCGCCGGGGTGGTCTTCGGCGTCCCACTGGCCTTCGTCAACTGGCTGCCCAGCCTGCGCATCCTCGACCGGCCCGACCCGCTCGGGCTGCCCACGGCCTTCCAGTACGCCTCCCCGGTCGCCGCCGTGCTGTGCGTCGCCGCCGCCGGGACCGCCTGGCGGGCCGGACTGCGGGCCTACCGCGGCACCGGCAGCTGAGCCCCCCCGCTCCTCCGCACCCCGCTCCTCCGGACCCCGTTCGTCCGGACCCCGTTCCTCGCAAGGAGGATCCCCATGGCACTGATCGAACTCCAGGACGTCCACCGCACCTTCACCGTGCGCGCCCGCACCGGCCGGTTCAGCCGGGTCAGGCGCGAGGTGCGCGCGGTGGACGGGCTCAGCTTCACCGTCGAGGCCGGCGAGTGCGTCGGCTACATCGGCCCCAACGGCGCCGGCAAGTCGACCACCATCAAGATGCTCACCGGCATCCTCGTCCCCAGCTCCGGCCGGCTGCGCGTCGCCGGGGTCGACCCGGCCCGCGAACGCGTCGCGCTGGCCCGCCGGATCGGCGTCGTCTTCGGCCAGCGCACCACCCTGTGGTGGGACCTCCCGCTGCGCGACTCCTTCGAACTCGCCCGGCGGATCTACCGGATCCCCGACCGGCGTTACCGCGAGAACCTCGGCCGCTGCGTCGAACTGCTCGATCTGGGCGGCTTGTTGGACACCCCCGTGCGGCAGCTGTCACTCGGCCAGCGGATGCGCGGCGACCTCGCGGCCGCACTGCTGCACGACCCCCGGGTGCTCTACCTGGACGAGCCGACCATCGGCCTGGACGTGGTCAGCAAGGGCAAGGTGCGCGAGTTCCTGCGCGAGGTCAACCGCGAGCGCGGCACCACGGTGCTGCTCACCACCCACGACCTCACCGACATCGAACAGCTCTGCGGCCGGGTGATGGTGATCGACCACGGCCGGGTCGTCCACGACGGCGGACTGGACGGGCTGCACGCCGCCGGGCGCAGCGAGCGGACCCTGGTGGTGGACCTGGCCGAGTCCCGGCCGCCGATCGAGGTGGCGGGGGCACGGGTGGTGAAGGTCGAGGGGCCGCGCCAGTGGCTGGCCTTCCCGGCGCGGGAGAGCGCGGCGCCGATCGTCGCGGAGGTCGCGGCGCGGTACCCGCTGGTGGACCTCTCGGTGCGCGAGCCGGCCATCGAGGACGTGATCGCGAGGATGTACGCGAAGGCCGCGATCGGTTAGCGGTGCAGGGCGCGCGTGCGGATCCGGTCACCCGTACGGGGAGGGCACGTGACTCCCCGGCGGGCCGCCGAGTTGACGGTGCGAGATTCCGTTCGACTGCACCCGGAGGGCCGCCGCCCGATGTCCGCACCCGACGTGACCGTGGTGGTCGCGGTCCCCGACACCATGCCGTACCCCGCCGCCTGCCTGGACTCGCTGGTCGGGCAGTCCCTGGCGCCGGGGCGGCTGGAGGTGGTGGTCGTCGGCGACGGTTCCACGGACGGCGGCGAGGCGCTGCTGGACGGGTACGCCGCCCGGCACCCCGGGCTGTTCAGGGTGGTCCACCAGCACGACTCGGGCGGCCCGGCCGCCCCCGCCGACCGCGGCCCGGCGATGGCCCGCGGCCGCTTCGTGCTCTTCCTCGGCGCCGACGACCGGCTCGACCCGGAGGCGCTGGAGCGGCTGGTCGCGGCCGCCGACGCCTGGGGCTCGGACGTGGTGGTGCCCAAGCAGGTCGGGGTGAGCGGGCGGTTGGTGCCGCTGGGCCTCTTCCACGCCGGCGCCGGGTCGGCCGGCTTCACCGACTCGGCGCCGGCCCGGGCACTGACCGGTACCGAGTTGTTCCTGTTCGACCTCGTCCGGTGCCACGGGCTGCTCCACGACGAGGAGTCGAAGGTCTCCTCGGACCGGCCGTTCACCCCGGAGGCCTGCCTACGGGCGGGCCGGGTGTCCGTCCTCGCGGACCACGACCGCTACTTCCCGGTGCTGCGCGAGGACCGGGGCAACGTCACCGAGCGGGCCTCGGTGCTGGACCGGCTGCGCGGGATCGCCGCACTGCAGCAGGTCGCCGACGAGCTGGCGGAATCGGGGCATGAGCTGGACGACATCCGGGCCCGCAGCTTCGCCTGGGACGTGCCCCGGCTGCTCCAGGACGCCTTCCTGCTGCTGGACGACGGGCTGCAGCGGCGGGTGTGTGCCGAGGTCGGCCGGATGGTCGAGCGGTTCGGCGCCCGACAGGTTTACCACCGGCTGCCCGTCGCCGAGCGGCTGCGCCTCGAACTGGCCGCCGCCGTGGGGCCTGAGGCGCTGCGCGACCAGATCCGCTACGAGGCCGCGCACGGCGAACCGCCGGTGGTGGTCGACGGGCGGCGGCACTACGCGGGCTACCCGGCGTTCCGGGACGCCCGGCTCGGCCTGCCGGACGAGCTGTTCCTGCTGCGCGAGGAGCCGCCGTTCGAGGCCGCCCCGCCGCTCAGCCCCGCCCAGCAGCTGTGGCGCGGTGTCGTCCCGGAGCAGCTGCGGCGAGGACTGCGGCGCCACCCGGTGTGGCGCCGGCTCGCCAACTCGGCGAACCGAGGCCGGGGATGACCGGCCCCGGACGGCTGGCCCTCGTGGCCGCCCCCTGCCGGGCGGGACCGCCGGGCAGGAGGCGGCCGGGGGCGCCTGACGGGTCGTGGAGCGGGGTGCCCGGCTGGGCGCGGGCGGAGGGTTCAGGGCGTGCGGGCGCGGCTCGGGGCGGGTGATCGCGGGGCACGCCCCCGTCCGCGCGGGGCACCGGGCAGACTGGCGGGGTGAGTGACGAAGCCTTCAGCGGGACCGGCCCCGGGGTCCGGTTCACCGCGGCCGACGAGCAGAAGAGACGCGGCGTCCGCCGGATGAAGACCATCGCGACCGGCCTGCTGGCCTTCGCGACCCTGGTCTTCGCCCTCTCCACCTGGGCGGAGGCGGCCGGTGCCGGCGCCTGGGCCGGGTACGTGGCGGCCGCCGCCGAGGCGGGCATGGTCGGCGCGCTGGCCGACTGGTTCGCGGTGACGGCGCTGTTCCGCCGGCCGTTCGGCCTGCCGATCCCGCACACCGCGATCATCCCGACCAAGAAGGACGCCTTCGGACGTTCGCTCGGCGAGTTCGTCGGCGACAACTTCCTGGCCGGCCACGTGGTGCGCGGCCGGCTCGCCGCGCTCGGAGTTGGCCGTCGGCTGGGGGAGTGGCTGGCCGCGCCGGGCAGCGCCGAGCGGGTCACCAAGGAGGCCTCGGCGGCGCTGCGCGGTCTGCTCGCGGTGCTGCGCGACGACGACGTGCGGGTGGTGGTCGCCGAGGCGGTGACCAGGCGGGCCGCCGCCACCTCGGTGGCCGAGCCGATGGGCCGGATGCTGGGCAAGGTGGTCGCGGACGGCGGGCACCGGGGGGTGGTGGACCTGGTCGCCGTCCGGGCGCACGGCTGGCTGACCGCCAACCACGAGGACGTGATCCGGAAGGTCAGCCAGAAGACCCCGGGCTGGACGCCCAAGTTCCTCGACCACCAGGTCGGCGAGCGGGTCTACAAGGAGCTGATGCGCTTCGTCACCGACATCCGGGACGACCCGGACCACCCGGCCCGCGGCGCGATCGACAACTTCCTCGCCGACTTCGCCACCGAGCTGCAGACCGACCCGGAGACCATCGCCCGGGTCGAGCGGGCCAAGGTCGAGCTGCTGGGCCGTCCCGAGGTGCAGGACCTGATCAACTCCACCTGGGCGGCCGTGCGCACCCTGGTGATGGGCGCCGCCGAGGACGAGGACAGCGAGCTGCGCCGGCGCATCCGCGACGGCGTGCACCGCTTCGGCGAGCGCCTGGCCACCGACGCCAAGCTCCAGGCCAAGGTGGACGGCTGGCTGCAGGACGCCGCCCAGTACCTGGTCGACACCTACCGGGCCGAGATCACCTCGCTGATCTCCGAGACCGTCGCGGGCTGGGACGCCGACGAGGCCTCGCGCAAGATCGAGGCCAACGTCGGGCGGGACCTGCAGTTCATCCGGATCAACGGCACCGTGGTCGGCGCGCTGGCCGGGCTGCTGATCCACACCGTGGCGGTCGCCCTCGGCGGATGAGCCCGGGCCCGGCGGCCCGGGTTTGGGCCTATCCTGGGCCGATATTCGCGATACGCGCGTAGAAGCGCGGAGCAGAGGGAGAAGGGAACCACCGTGGTCCAGCCGGACGGAAGTCGGATCGGAAACCCCACTGGTAGCGGCAGCGCCGCGGACCGCAGCATCGAGTCGTTCATCGCCGGGATGCCCAAGGCGGAACTGCACGTCCACCACGTCGGCTCGGCCTCGCCGCGCATCGTCGCCGAGCTCGCCGCCCGGCACGCCGGGAACTCCAAGGTGCCGACGGATCCGGCGGCGCTCGCCGAGTACTTCACCTTCACCGACTTCGCGCACTTCATCGAGGTCTACCTGAGCGTGGTGGACCTGGTCCGCGACGCCGAGGACGTCCGCGCACTCACCTACGGCGTGGCCGAGGACATGGCCCGGCAGAACATCCGCTATGCCGAGCTGACCCTCACCCCGTACTCCTCGGTCAAGCGGGGCATCCCCGACGTGGCCTTCATGGAGGCGATCGAGGACGCCCGGCTGCGCGCCGAGAAGGACCTCGGCGTCGTCCTGCGCTGGTGCTTCGACATCCCCGGCGAGGCCGGGCTGGAGGCGGCCGAGGTCACCGCCCGCCTCGCCACCGAGCTGGCCCCCGACGGCCTGGTCAGCTTCGGCCTGGGCGGTCCGGAGATCGGCGTGCCGCGCCCGCAGTTCAAGCCGTACTTCGACCGGGCGCGCGCGACCGGTCTGCGCTCCGTCCCGCACGCCGGTGAGACCACCGGGCCGGAGACGGTCTGGGACGCGATCCGCGAACTCGGAGCCGAGCGCATCGGGCACGGCACCCAGGCGGTGAAGGACCCGGCGCTGCTCGACCACCTGGGCGAGCACCGCATCCCGCTGGAGGTCTGCCCGACCTCCAACATCGCCACCCGGGCGGTCGAGCGGATCGAGGACCACCCGATCAAGCGGATGGTGGACGCCGGACTGCTGGTGACGGTCAACAGCGACGACCCGCCGATGTTCGGCACCGACCTCAACACCGAGTACGCGGTGGCGGCGCGGCTGCTGGGGCTGGACGAGACCGGCGTGGCGGCACTGGCCCGCAACGCGGTGGAGGCCTCCTTCCTGGAGCGGGCGGGCAAGGCGCGGCTGGTCGGCGAGATCGACTCCTACCTGGCGGGCTGGCAGCAGGGCTGAGGTTTCCGCCGGTCACCCGCCCCGTCGACTCCGGTCGGCGGGGCGGTTCCGTTCGTGGCGCCGGACCGATCCCGGCGTATGGCGCCAAAGTGGTGCCACAAACAACTCGACATGGCACCATGGTTGTGCCATGCTCTGACCATGGACCTCACGCCGTACGTCGAAAACCTCCGGAACGAGCTCGCGGTGGCCGCCGCCACCGGCGGGGACGAAGCCCGTGCCCTGGCCGAGCGGCTGACGCTCCCGCTGGAGTCGGCCGTGCGGCTCACCCTGCTCAACGCCCTCTCGGCCGCCATGGGAGAAGTCACCCGTGACCTCGCCCCGGGCTCGGTGGACGTGCGCCTGCGCGGCCTCGATCCCGAGTTCGTGGTGACCGCCCCGCCCGGCGCCGACGCCTTCCACGGCGACGCGTCGCCCGCCGGGCCCGTGATGGCGCCGTCGGTGGTGCCATCGGTGGCGCCATCCGTGCCGCCCGTGGCGCCGGAGTCCGACGAGGCGGGCACCGCCAGGATCAACCTGCGCCTGCCCGCCAACCTCAAGGCGAGAGCAGAGGAAGCCGCCGGACAGGAGGGCCTCTCCCTCAACGCCTGGCTGGTCCGGGCCGTCGCCGGCGCGGTGGAGGGCGGCCGCCCGGTCGCCCGGCCGGCCGCCGACCTCGGCAGCCGCACCACGCGCAGCGTCGGCGGCCAGGGCTTCACCGGCTGGGTCCACTGACACCTCCGCACCACCGACCATCTGCCCCTGCAACGTCACCCCCGCTCCGACCAGCGGGAACACCCACACGAGCCAAGAGGACGGGACAGCCATGCCCACGTACGAGACCGACGGACCGATCTCGATCGCCCTGGACTTCGAGATCGGCTCGGTGTGGATCCGGGCGAGCAAGCGCACCGACGCGGTGGTCGAGGTCCGGCCCACGAACGCGGCACGGGACGCCGACGTCAAGGCCGCCGAGCTGACCCAGGTCGACTTCTCCGGCGGGCGGCTCACGCTCAAGGGCCCCAAGCAGCGCACCGTGTTCTCCAACCGGAAGGGCTCGGTCGAGATCACGGTCGAGCTGCCCGTCGGCTCCGAGGTGCACGCCGAGTCCCCGATGTCGGACTTCGTCACCGAGGGCCCGCTCGGTGACTGCCGGATCAAGACCTCCATGGGCCGGATCCAGGTCGACCGGGCCGAGAACGCCCGGATCAAGACCGACATGGGGGACATCCGGCTCGGCACCGCCAGCGGGAACGCCGAGGTGATCGGCTCCGGCCGGATCGAGGTCGGCACCGTCGGCGGCCGGCTGACGGTCAAGAACAGCAACGGCGACACCGAGATCGACGAGGTGCGGGGCGAGCTGACGGCCAACTCCTCCAACGGCCGGATCCACGTCGGCTCCGCCGAGGCCGGGGTCGAGGCCAAGACGGCGAACGGACCCATCCGGCTCGGCCGGATCGTCCGGGGCAAGGTCAACCTGCAGGCCGGCGTCGGGGACGTCGAGGTGGGCATCGCCGAGGGCACGGCGGCCTGGCTCGACGTGCACAGCAAGTTCGGCGCCGTCCGCAACGAGCTCGGCCCGGCGCAGGGTCCCGGCGACGCCCCGGAGACCGTCGAGGTCCGTGGCACCACCCAGGTCGGCAGCATCACCGTCCGGAGGGCCTGATGGAGGCGATCTCAGTGGTCGGACTGACCAAGTCCTACGGGGACAAGGCGGTCCTGCGGGGCATCGACCTGTCCATCCCGGCGGGCACGGTGTTCGCCCTGCTCGGGCCGAACGGCGCGGGCAAGACCACCACCGTGGAGATCCTCTCCACCCTGATCCCGGCCGACGGCGGCTCGGTCCAGGTGGCCGGCCACGACCTCGTCCGCGAGGCCGACGGGGTGCGGAAGGCGATCGGGGTGACCGGCCAGTTCTCGGCGGTGGACAACCTCCTCACCGCCGAGGAGAACCTGATGCTGATGGCAGACCTCAACCACCTCCGCCGTCGGGAGGGGCGGAGGCGGGCCGAGGAACTGCTGCGACGCTTCGAACTCACCGAGGCCGCGCACAAGCCCGTCGTCACCTTCTCCGGCGGCATGCGGCGCAAGCTCGACCTGGCGATGACCCTGGTCGGCGACCCCAAGGTGATATTCCTGGACGAGCCGACCACCGGGCTGGACCCGCGTAGCCGGCGCACCATGTGGGAGATCATCCGGGGCCTGGTCGCCGACCACGGGGTGACGATCTTCCTCACCACCCAGTACCTGGAGGAGGCCGACCGACTCGCCGACCGGATAGCCGTCCTGGACGGCGGCCGGATCGTCGCCGAGGGCACGGCCGAGGAGCTGAAGCGGATCGTGCCCGGCGGGCGGATCCGGCTCCAGTTCACGGACGCAGGCCAACTGGGCGCCGCCGCCGCACTGTTCGACTACGCCGCCGCCGACGCGGAGGCCCTTCGACTGGACATCCCCGGGGACAACTCGGTGATCACCGTGAAGGCCGTGCTGGACACGCTCGACAACGCCTCCGTGCGGGCCGAGTCGTTGGTCGTGGAGACGGCCGACCTGGACGACGTCTTCCTGCAACTCACCGGGGAGGGTGCGCGATGAGCGCGATGACGACCTACGCGGTCAGCGACTCGCTGACCATGCTGCGCCGGAACCTCAAGCGCGCCCAGCGGTATCCGGCGATGACCTTCTCCGTCGTCGTGATGCCGGTGATGATGCTGATGCTCTTCAACTACGCCTTCGGCGGGGCGCTGGGAGTGGGCATCGGGGGCGGGAGCTACATCGACTACGTGACGCCGGGGATCGTCCTGATGACGGCGACGGCCGGTTCGGTCGCCACGGCGGTGGGCGTCTGCGTCGACATGACCGAGGGGATCGTCAACCGGTTCCGGACGATGGCGATTTCGCGGTCGGCCTTCCTGACCGGGCACGTGGTCGGCAGCGTGATACAGACCCTGGTCGCGCTGGTGCTGGTGATCGGAACGGCCTTCGCCATGGGGTTCCGCTCCAGTGCGGGGCCGGTCGAGTGGCTGGCGGCGGCCGGGCTGCTGCTCTTCGTGACGCTGACGCTGACCTGGATCTCAGCGGGCATCGGGCTGGTCTCCAAGACCCCGGAGAGCGCGAGCAACACGCCGCTGCCGCTGACCTTCCTGCCCTTCATCGGCAGTGCGATCGTCCCGCCGGATTCGATGCCGACCGTGCTCCGCTGGTTCGCCGAGTACCAGCCGTTCACCCCGATCATCGAGACCCTGCGAGGCCTGCTGATGGGCACCCCGATCGGCAACAGTGGCTGGACAGCCCTCGCCTGGTGCACCGGCCTCACCCTGGTCGGCTACGTCTGGTCGCGGAGCGTCTTCTACCGGCGGTGACGGGGGTACAGCCGGTAGCCGCCGGTTGGGGGGGGGGGGGGGCGCTATGAACCCCCACCCCCCCGCCCCCCCCCGAGTCCGGAAGCACCGGCTCCCC
>NZ_JBHWDU010000017.1:0-19647 GCF_042734825.1 Kitasatospora sp. NPDC059648
CTGCGCTGGTCATACTGGCGACGGCGCAGCCAGACCCGCGCCCGCCGCAGCCACTACAAACGCCGAGGCCACACCCCATAACTGCGGTTGCAGTATTAGGCCTACTCGTCCCGCGGCAACCGCGCCTACCTGTGCAAACGCCGCATCAAGGCCGTCATCCCGGAGAAGAAGGACCAGGCCGCCAATCGGAAGAAGAAGGGCAGCAAGGGCGGTAGGCCCGTCAACCACGACGCCGAGCTCTACAAGGAGCGCAACACCGTCGAGCGCCTGATCAACAGGCTGAAGGCCTGGCGAGGCATCGCCACCCGCTACGACAAGACGCCCGCCAGCTACCTCGCCGGCCTCCACCTCCGCGGCGCGATGATCTGGATCAAAGACCTCAGCAGGACCACCCCTTGATCGCGACCGAATACGCTCCCTACCACCGGTCGGCGGCCGGACCAAACCGCGAATCCTGCGGATCCTCGTCCCCGTCAGCCCGCGCCGCCGGGCACCGCCCACCGATCGTCCGAGAGGGGACTCCGTGATCGCCCACCTTCAACGCGCCGCCACCACGGCCGCGCTGATTCCCACCCTCTACGGCCCGGAGGATCCCCGCTACCGGCTGCGGCCCCGGCTGATCGCCGCCGACTACCGCGGTGCCAACAAGCAGCTACCCTTCTTCGGCGACGCGCAGGAAGTCCTGGGCGGCGGCGTGCTGGACACCCCGGCCGCGCGGATCGGCGCCCGCGCGCCCGACCGGCCGGTCTGGCTGTGCTCGGTGCGCTCCGACCCCCGCCAACCGGACCTGAGCGACGCCCAGTGGTCCGACGTCACCCGGCGCCTGGTTGCGGCAGCCGGGCTCGCGCCCGACGGAGACCCGGAAGGCTGCCGCTGGGCCGCGATCCGCAACCTCGACCGCTCGGTGCACATCGTCGCCACCGTCGTGCGCGAAGACGGCCGCATCCACAGCTCATACCGGGACGCCTTCCACGTGCAGGCCGAGTGCAACCGCATCGCCACCGAACTCGGCCTCACCCGGTCCGTCCCCTCCATCACCACCGCCAAGGACTACCGGATGCCCACCCCCATCATCACCATCAGCATCGAGCCGAGCGGCAGCGTCACTGCCAAGGGCTCCAGCGACGACCTGTCCGCCACCCTGCTCCGCACAGCCGGATTCCGGCAGACCGAGGACTGGCACGGCCGCCGACACCGGCTGCCCACCACCACCGCCACCCCCGACCGGGCCGCCATCGCCACCCACGCCACCGAGATGCTGCGCGCCGCCCGATACAGCGTCGACCTCGACCCGAAGCTCGACCTCAACCGGCTGACCACGCCCACCGACCCGAACGGTCTCAAGGTCACCGGCCAGCAGGTCCTCCAACTGACCGACCGCATCCGCGGCGCGGCCACCGCCGCCCAGGCGGCCGAGGCGATCGACCAGCTCCTCGACCCCGACGACGGCGTCCTCGCCCGGCTGCGGGAAGCGCTGGAGGCTGCGGCGGAGCAGGTCACCGACCTGGACCCCGACGAGTACGAGCTGTCCGACCGCTTCTCCACCGCTGCCGAGTGGGTCGGCACCGCCGAGGCCGAACTCGTGGACGCCGTCGGCGATCTGCGCTCCCTCGGCACTCCGCCGGACGCGCGCGAACTCGCCCGCCGAGAGCAGACCGCGGCTGTCTACCCCTCGCCCGCCGTCACCAGCGCGGCGCTCGCCGTCTCCCCGGCCGCCGCCACAGCCGGGCTGCGGACAGCCGCCGGTCCTGCCGCACCGGTGTCGGCGCCGGTGTCGGCCGCAGCGGTCTCCGGTGCCGGCCGCGGCCGCTGACCCCGTCATCTCCCCTTCTCAGGAGCCTCCCGTGCCCGAGTAGTGCTACTCGTCGATCGGCGAAGCCGGCCGCCGCAGCCACACCGACCGCCACCCGCGTGACCCGCCGCACCCGCTGAAACGTTCCCCCACCCCTGCCCCCGGAGGAGAACGGCCCTATGGCGATCCGGACGAGAGCCGCGCGCGCCCCGCCCGCCGCCCGCTCGCACCCACCTGGAATCCCTCTTGCCTGCCCCGCGCACCAGCGCGCCGTCGACCAGCACCGGCACCGACGCGCTCCTCTACCTCCTGTTCGGCGTCCTCGGCGCCGCCCTCGCCTTCGGTAGCCTCGCCTGGCTGACCGGCAGCCTCACCAACTACTTCGTCGGGTCCGGTGGTTGGACTCCGTTCCGTGTCACCGACGCGCTGCTCCACCCCGACCGACTGTGGCCGCGCCTCACCCCGACCGCAGTACTGGTCAGCACGCGCATCGTCCCCGCTCTGATCACCGCGCTCCTCGGCGCCACCGCGCTCGTCATCGTGCTGCGTCGGCGCGCCGGCGCGAAGAGCGGCCTGGCCCGCAAAGCGGACATCGCCCCGCTGCTCGACAAGGAGATCACGCAGAAGGCCAGGAGCCTTCGCCCGAGCCTGAAGGACCAGAAGGAGATCGCCCAGGCCGACCGCGGCATCCTGGTCGGCACGCTCTCCCCCGGCCGGGCCGAGGTCCGGGCCTCGTGGGAGGACGTGATGGTCGCCATCATGGCGCCCCGCTCCGGCAAGACGTCCGGAATCGCGATCCCCGCGATCCTCGCCGCCCCCGGTCCCGTCCTGCTCACGAGCAACAAGGCCGCAAACGATGCGTACACGGCGTGCGTCGACGCTCGTGCGAAGGTCGGGAAGGTCTGGACGCTGGACCCGCAGCAGATCGCGCACCACCCGCGCGAGATGTGGTGGGACATCCTCGCCGACGCCCGCGACCTCGCTGGCGCCAAGCGGCTCGCTGGGCACTTCGTGACCGCGAGCGTCGACGAGTCCAGCGGCTCCGACTTCTGGTCCACCGCCGCCGCGAACACCTTGGGCGCGCTGTTCCTGGCCGCCGCGAGCCACCGCCGTCCGATCACCGACGTGCTGGCCTGGCTCGCCTCCCCGGCCGACCGCACCCCCGTCGACCTGCTCGGCGATGCCGGCCACCACGCGGTCGCCGCCCAGCTCCAGGGCACCGTCACCGGTGCCACCGAAACGCGCGATGGCATTTATGAGACGGCGAGGCAGTACGCGAGCTGCCTGCTGGACCCGGAGATCGCCGCCTGGGTCACCCCGACGCCGGGCCTGCCCGAGTTCAAGCCGTTCGGCTTCGCCTCCTCTCGGGACACGCTGTTCCTGCTCAGCAAGGACGGCGGCGGCTCCGCCAGCGCGATCATCGCCGCTGCAGCGGACGCGGTGATGCGCGCGGCCGTCATCGTCGCCGAACGATCCGGCGGACGGCTCGACCCGCCCGCCCTGTGCGTCCTCGACGAGGCGGCCAACGTCTGCAAAATCAGTGACTTGCCGGACCTGTACTCCCACTTGGGCAGTCGGGGCGTCATCCCGATCACCATCCTGCAGTCCTACCGGCAGGGCCAGCGCTGCTGGGGCGAGGCCGGCATGGACGCGCTCTGGTCCGCCGCCACCACGAAGGTCATCGGCTCGGGTATCGACGACGCGGACTTCGCGGACCGCCTGTCCCGGCAGATCGGCGAGCACGACGTGCAGACCATCTCCGTCTCCAATTCCGATGGCGGGAAGTCGACTTCGGTGTCGATGCGCACCGAGCGGATCCTGCCGCCGGACGAGATCCGCGCGCTCCCCAAGGGCAAGGTACTGCTGTTCGCCACCGGTCTGCGGGTGGCGATGCTCGACCTCAAGCCCTGGTACAAGGAGCGCTCCGCCAAGGAGATCGGCCCAGCCTCCGCCCGCGCCACCCAGGCCATCACCGAACGGGCCATCGCCAAGTCCCGTGACCACGACGGCTTCGGGCCGGCGGCATGACCATCTCGAACGCCTCCGCCCTCAAGCGCGCGCAGTCCAACCACCAGGCCGCAGTGCCCGACCCGCCGTTCGCCGGGCCTGGCTGGCGCCAACCGCGCACCGACACCTGGGTCTACCAGGATGCCCCGAGAGCTGCCCACGTGCAGGCGGTCCTGCTGGATAACGGGAACTGGTTCCTTGACCTGTGGTCAGCGCAGTCCCGGCTACTCGCCTGCGGTTCGGCTCCCGCTGGCGAGGCCGCCGCCGTGGCCCCAGCGCTCACCGCCAACGCCGCGAGGTTGGAACCGCCGTCCGGCCTTGAGGCGTCCCGGCGCCGCTTCGCCGCAACCACCGAGGCCGTACGCGCCCACGGCCACCCCGGACCGGACGAGGCCAGGGTCCGCGCGGCCACCGCCGCCTCGCCTGCCCGACCCAGGGCCCTCCCGACCAGGATGCCGGCCACCGCACCAGCTGCCGCGACACCTGCCCGCCGTCGCCGCTGAAACCGCCCGCCTCCCCGAGGAGTTATCCGTGTCCGACAACAACTCGCCCACCCGACATGCCTGTCCGAAGCCGCTCGCCAGTGCGCCGGTCGTCCGCCGGGGCAGCCAGTGGTGGCTGATCACCAGCGACGGATCGATCCAGGCCACCGATGTGGGTTTCCGGGAATCCGGTGCCCGGCAGTTCGACCCTGCTGGAGTGCGGCCTTGTAGGAGGCGGCATCAAGCTTGGCCGTCATGCACCGCCACGCTCCTGTCCCGTGGGCTGGTTAACCGTCGGATCGAGTGCGACGATGACGTACTCTGATACGCCGTCAGGCTATCTAAATGCGAGCTGCCGGCTGGGGTGGGTTGATGCTGACGTGGATCGAGGCAGCGGCGTATGGTGCGGGCGGTGGACTGATCGCTGAGGCGGTTGTCACCTTCGGGCGCCTGCACGCATGGCAGCAGGCGCGACACGCGGCGAGGGCCACCGATGCGTCGCTTCCTCGGCTCGGTATGTTCGTCGATCCTCTCGCGGACTCGCTCGCCGCGCTCTTGCGTGTGGCGCTGGGGGGTGCGGCCGGATGGCTACTCCACGCTGAGGTCACCGGCGTATACGCGGCGGTGACCGTAGGGGCCTCGGCTCCCGCGCTGCTTGCCCAGGTCGGCAGGGCGACCACGCCGGCCGAGGCTCTCCGGGGGCCTGGCGCAGCAGAGTCGGGGGCACCCCAGTCGCGGGTGGCGACCCGTGGGCTTTCCGCCCGTGAGGAGGAGGCGTCATGAGCGCCGGCTCGGTCGTCCAGCGCTCCTGGTGGTCGTTCACCGGCCGTCGGCCGCCGCTCCTCCCGCCGACGACGGGGCGCGGGCGAGCCGGATACACCCTGTGGCAGCGGTTTTGGGCCTCGTTCATCGGCTTGGACCTGGCTCCCACGCGCGTCGGTGCCCTGCTCACCCAGACGGCACCGTCCGTCGTCCAGCGCCTGCCCGCTCGGGAGGAGCCGTCCCGGAACCTGCCCGGGACCGGTCTGCTCGCCCCGGGACGGTTCCAGCTGCCTCGGCTTGTACAGGTCGGCGGTCTGACCGCCGCAGGCGCCGACGCGGTGCTGCTCGAGGCGTCCTCCCCGGACGGCAGCGTGAGGTTCCTGGTGCGCGGCCACGGGACCGCCCCGCCCGGGTACAGCCTGGAACTGGTGCTGCACCGCACGGACTCCACGGGGCCGGTGATGACGGCAGTCGGGTACGCCGGGGCGGACGGCACCGAGCGGCTGCTGCTCGTGCCGGTGGTGCGGGGGCAGTTCGGTCCTCCAGCCTCGTACGTCCAACTCCCGGACTTCACCATCGGGGCGGCGTGGACGGCTTCCGTCATCACTCCGGTGAGTTCGGATAGCTCTTGGGACGCCGCGACGGTCGCTGCATCGGTCCGTGCTTCGCTCAACGAGGCGACCCGCGATGCCTGGCGTCAGGTGCGGGAGCGGGTAGCGGACGACGGCCTGCGTGCCGTGATCGACGGAGAACTCCAGTGACGGCGTCGGAGGAGCGCGAGCGCGTCACAAGCCCCGGGCACGGGACGCGTCCGGAGAGTCCCGGGGCTCGCTGGAGGCCTTGGCGCCGGTCGGGCACCCGGCCCGGCCCCCTTGCTGCTCGGACAGCGCTCGAGAACGTGCTGGAACGCGCCACGAGCCCGCAGGCTGCCGTCCGCGAGTTGCTGGGCGAGCCGCCGTTGTGGTGGAACTGCTGCAGTGAGGCGGTCCGCGTCGACCCCGCCTGGCTGTCAAGTCGGCGCTGCGAGGAACTAAGCGCTTGGCTCGATGCGACGGCACCGGACCAGGACACCGCATCGGTTGCGCCGGCCGATCACGCCCTCTTCCTGGCCCGGGCGCTGGCCGCGCCGGAGGGTGGGAGCGAGGATCATGACGCCGTCCTGCTGCGGCTGACGGAGGTGTGGGAGCAGAGCGGGCTGTTGTGCGCCGACGCCGTTTCCGGGCCCGCGCAGCCTTCTGGCAAGGGGCTCGCCGACCTCTCCCCGTGCCTCGCCCGTGGTCTCAGCGTCGTTTTCGAGCGGAGTCAGCACCTGCGTGCCTCTGCCGGTTCGAGCGCGACGCGCCTTGGTGCCGAGAGTGTTCTCGTGATCGCCGCGCTCCTGATGGCAAGCCTCGAACCGCGCAGGCGGCCTGCCGTGCGCGTGCCGGTAGTCTTCGGCCGATCAGCCGGACCGGACGGACGGACAGCGTTGACGGAAGGGGCCACCGGGGTCCTGGAGCTGCGCGAGTTCCCTCCAGGGCCGGCGGGGTTGTACCCCGACCCGCGCGCGATGGCCGGCGTGCGGAGCCCGAACGGCCAGTTCGCCGCCGCGCTGGGTCACGCCTGGCGGCTCGCCGGCCCGCGTCGCGAGGGGCGCTGCGTGCTGTGGCGCATCGTCCTGTCCGACGAACCTGCGGCTCCGGCACAGATCGAGGGTCCCTCGCTTGGCGCGGCTTTCGCTCTGGGGCTGCGCGAACTGCTGCGCCACCCGCCGTCCGGGCGGCCCGGTATCGCCTGGCTGCGCGGGGTCTTCTATGGCCTGCGCCCCCGGACGGCGGTCACCGGTGCACTCGACGGAGGTGAGCGTCTCCTCAAGGTCAGCGACATGGATGCCAAGCTGCTGGCCGCGCGCCGCAGGGGCCTGCGGCTCGTCGTACCAGAGGCGAACCGGCTCGACGCCGCCAAGGCACCCGAACCCGGGGACGTGAGGTTCGCCGCGACGCTGCGACAGGCCGACCGTCACGCCAGGCGGTTCCGCACTGGTCGCTTGGCGGTCGCCCTGTCCCTGGTTGCCGCGAGCGGTGCCGGTGCTGCTGTGGTGACGCACCAGGATGCAGTCGAAATGGCTAGGTTGACGACGGCCCACCGGCTTGTCGACGTGTCCCAGAGCTTGCTCGCCAGTGATACCGGGCTGGCCGCGTTGTTCGCGGCGCAGGCCTATCGGGAGCATCCCGATCAGCTGACCCGCACAGCCCTCTTCCAGGCGGTCACCGCCAGTCCTCACCTGGCCGACAGCATGCAGGCGAGCGGGACCGTTTCGGCGCTGTCGAGCTCGGCGGACGGGCGGGTCGCGCTCGCCGGAACCCAGCAGGGCGACGTGGAGCAGTGGACGCTCACTGGGACGAAGGTCGGCCCGGCTCGCCGGCTCGGCCGACTGCCCGGAACCGTCACCGCCGTCGCAGCCGACGCCGACGGCAGCACGGTCGCCGCGATCGACCGGGGCACGGTACAGGTCTGGGCAACCGCGCAACCGGTCGCGACACCACGGATATCGTCCGGGCAACGGCCCACCACGGTGGCAGTTTCCCCGTCGGGGCGCTTCGTTGCCGTCACGACGACGACCGATCAGTTCGACACACCACGCACGCTGTGGGTCCTGGACCGGGCCACCGGGGGCACCGGTCATTTTGACCTCGACCTGCATGCCGATCCGTCTGCCACCGCGTTCTCCGACGATACGCACGTGGTGGCCTTCGAGAGCGGCTACGGCGGCTGGGAACGCATCTCCCTCCCTGAACTCGCCCGGGTCGCCGGCAGCACCGTCGGCTTCGGCGTCCACAACCAGGCATCCGCTCTCGCCCCGGACGGCGGCCATTTCACCTACACCAACGGCGCCACAGCAATCCCGGTATGGGCCTCCGACGGCGCACCCGACATCGATCACCCGTCCCTGCACGCGCAGACCCAAGCCGGCCATCCAGCAACGGCACTGGCGTTGAGCCACGGTGGCTCGTGGGCCGCCGAAGCCGTCGGCAGCAGCATCTACGTGTCGCGCACCACCGCGCCGGACCAGTCGGCACCAGCACCCGTCGTCCTCACGGGCGCGGGGACGGTCACTCGCGGCGCCCTTGCCTTCCTCGGTGGAGACGGCAACCGACTGATCTCGGCCTCCGGCGACATGCTCAGCCTGTGGGACCTCGCACAGTACTCGCGGATTGCCACGCCAGCACGTGCGACCATCCCCCTGTCCTGCAACGGCTGCCGGGGACCAGGCGTCTTCCTGTCTCCGGACGGCCGCTCGGCCGCGGTCATCGACGGCAACGGGGTGAGCCTGGACGTCGAGAAGCTGCAGCCGCCCGGCACCGGCTGGAAGACCTCCGCGACGGCGGACGGGATCCTGGGCGATCAGGGATTCGCGGCAGCCTTGTGGCAGAACGACGGCAGCGGACTCATTGTCGTCTCGCCACAGGACGGCAGCGCCCAGATCCTGTCGGCGGCAGGCGGATTCGGGATCACTGGCGCGTGGCAGCCAGTGCCGAGTCCGCTCCAACTCCCCGATGCGGCCGCAGTGCTGCAGTTCCTACCGGACGGGCGGCAAGTGGCTCAGATCGACAATTCCGGCACAATCCGCTTCCGGGACACGATGACCGGAAAAGTACTGCGCCAACTGGACGGCCCCCGTGACATGGCTCCCACCGCGGAAGGGTCGGGGAATCGCTCCCCCGGGTGGGCGGCACTCGACACGAAGGCCGACCACGCGGCCGTGATCGACTCCGGTTCGCTGGAACACCGGACCGAGAAGGTCGTCGTCACGGACACGGCCACCGGCCGCTCCCGGCTCCTGTCCGGAAGCGGCGCCGTGGGCGTCGCCTTCGCGGCGGACCACCTTCTCATCCAGCGGGCCAACGGGACCCTGGAGGTATGGACCTCAGCGGGAGACCGCCTGCTCAACACGCTCCAAGGCACACCCGACACGAGCGTCGGCCCAGTCGTCGGCGGCACCCTCCTCGCCGAGAAACCCCTGGACGACACCGTGCGGCTGATCGATCTTCAGTCCGGTCAGACTTTCGGCACCCTGAATCTCCCCCACGGCAGCAAGGACAGGTCCACCGGCATGGCGTTCTCCGCAGACGGCACCGAACTGGTCACCGCCACCGAGTCCGGCGGGGACGCCACCGGCGACGTGGGCACCCTGATCACGTGGAAACTCGATCCGAGCGCATGGCTGCGAGCCGCTTGCGAGGCCGCTGGCCGAAATCTCACACCCGACGTTTGGACCCAGTACCTGGGCACCCAAGCCCCATCGGACCTGCGATGCGCATGATGTCGGTCCGACAACGGCTGACCGCCGTTTCGATCGCCCTTGCCACCGCTCTCGCGCTGGTCGGCTGCCAGGACACCGGTGACCAGGGTCCCGCCCCGACCTCGGCGGACACAAGCACCACAGCTGACACGATCTTGCTTCCCGGCAACACCGGCCCCCTCGCGATGACCGTTGCCAGAGACGGATCGCTCTGGGTCACCGAACAGCGGATCAGCGCCATCGCCCGGATCAACCCTGCACGACAGGTCGCCCAGTACCGCATCCCTGGCGACAGCGAACCCAAGGGGATACTCCAGGCCCCGAACGACACGATCTGGTACGTCGGCGCCGATCAGCTCAAGCGGATCGACACGTCCGGGCGGACGAATGGTTGGATGGAGGACGACGGAGGCCTCGGCTACCCCACAGCCATCACCCTCGGCCCCGATGGTGCCATTTGGTACGACGAGACCGGATCACCCGCGCTCATCCGACGTATCGACCCATCACGTGGCCCATCCACCGTCGCCGTACTGCCCGATGGCTGGACGCCCAGCGGCATGACCTCGGGGCCCGATGGCGCCGTGTGGTTCTGCGAGCACGACGACCAGCACAACGCCGACGCCATCGGACACGTGACGCCCCAAGGCACGTACACGAGTTGGCCACTACCTCCGGGGTCCTACCCATGGACCATCGTCACCGGCCCCGACGACGCGCTCTGGTTCACGGAAGTGAACGGGATCGGACGCATCACCACCGCCGGGGTCATGACGCACTTCACCGTCGCAAACACCAAACACCCGAGGTCCCTCATCTCCGGCCCCCAGGGCGCACTCTGGTTCACCACCGAAACCGGCATCGGGCGACTCACCCCGGCGGGCAGCCTCACCGCCTGGCCCATGTCCGATGTCCAGGCCTTAGACAGCATTGTCGCCGATCCGAACGGCGGATTCTGGCTCGCCGATTCACAAAAAAGCGAAATCCGCCACTTCCAGCCCCCCAGCTGACCTAAAGCCAGAAGATCACGCTCGCGCCGCTGCAGGACAGCCCCCCTGCCCACCACGGACCGTCCCTCCGTATTCTGGCGACCCCATGATGGCCGATCCCGGCTGAACGCCCCAGCGCAGCCACCATCGAATCGACGACCTACGCGCGTGTAGGGCGTCGATATAGCGATACGCACCCCGAAGGTCGAAAAACGGCCGATGCTGCCCTGCAGGCTGTACAGACCCGCGGAACAGCTCATACGGGCATCTGCACATTGCCCTGTGTACGTAAGTGACAATAAAACTCGGCAATCCGACGGTTGTAGTGCCGAATCGAACTGACACCAGTGCAGGTCAGCGCGCATCCGCAGTGACAGTTATCTCAAGTAGTCACGGCTGGGTGACAACCACCCCGGGACTCGGCCGCCCGGCCCAGCTTACCGCGCTCGGCAACGGCGCTGTTCCCCAACAGACCGCCCGAGCTTCGGAGTTGCTGGCGCCGCCGTTCTCGCGTTGCCCGCGCTGCCATGCCGCGTAAGGGGGCTTATACCTCTCTTTCCCGGCCGGACCAAATCCCGGAATCCGCGGACTCTTCTCTCCGCAGCCGCACCATCCGGGGGCCTGTCATGCCTGCGCATGCCCCTGCCCGGCGCGCCCGCGCGCCGCCGGCCGTAGAGCCGAAAGACTTTCTCCTTGAGCACCACCACCGCCACCGGCCCAGCCCAAGGCAGCGGATACCGCGCTGTCCTGGGCTCGCCGCACGTCGCCCGGCTGCTGGGCGGCACCCTGATTGGCCGTCTTCCCAGCGGCATGGCGCCGATCGCGATCCTGCTGCTGGTGCGCGCCGAGCACGGCCCGCTCGCCCTGGCCGGACTGCTCGGCGCCCTCTACGGCCTCGCCGCCGCCGTCGGACAGCCGCTGCTCGGGCGCCTGGTCGACCGCCACGGCCAGACCCAGGTCCTCGTCCCCGCCACGATCGCAGCCAGCACGGCGTTCCTGCTGCTGCCGTGCACCGGCCCGGCCCGCCTCCCGGTGCTCGCCGCGCTGACCGTCCTGGTCGCGGGGCTGGCGACGCCGCCGCTCGAGGCGGGGCTTCGGGCGCTGTGGCCGCACCTTCTGCCTGATCCCGAACATCAGCGCGCCGCTCTCTCCTTGGACAGCAGCACCCAGGGCCTGGTGTTCGTCGCCGGTCCCCTGCTGGCCTCCGGCTTCGCCGTCGGCGCCGGGGCGACCACCACGCTGGTGGCGACCGCGGCTCTCGGCCTGCTCGGCACCGGCCTGGTCGTCACTGCCGGACCCTCCCGCGCCTGGACGCCGACCGAGTTCACCGAAGCGGTGCACTGGACGGGTCCGCTGCGGGTGCCGGGACTTCGGGTGCTGTTCGCCGCGCTGATCGGCACCGGTGTCGCGCTCGGCGCGGTCAACGTCCTGGCGATCAGCACGGCCGAGCGCCACCACGCTGGGTGGCTGGCCGGGGTGATGCCGGCCGCGCTGTCCCTGGGGAGCATGCTCGGCGGCCTGGCCTACGGCCGCCACGCCTGGCCCGGCGCCCCCGCCACACACCTGGTCGCCGCGTCCATCGGCTTCGCGGCCGGATGGCTGCCCCTGCTGCCCGACCCCGCGCCCGCCATCGCCGTCCTCGGCGCCGTCCTGCCCGGCACCTTCCTCGCCCCGCTGCTGACCGCCGCCTTCCTCACCGTCGACCGCCTCGCCCCGCACGGCGAGTCCACGGAGGCGTTCGCGTGGCTGATCGCATGCATCGGCGTCGGCCAGGCCGTCGGAACCGGCCTGGCCTCCCTCGCCGACGCCGCCGGTCCCCTGCTTGTCGCGGCCGTCCCGCTCGCCGGGGCTGCCACCGCCCTGTGGGTGCTGCACCGCTTCAACGACCGCCTGTCCGCCTGATCACCAAGCTCATTCCGAAGGACCCCGCCGTGAACACCGTCTTCTTCGCCGCCGCAACTCCCGCCACCCGCATGCACGTTGTCTGGGACTGGAACGGGACGGTCAAGGACGACCTCGACGACCACGTCTCCGCGCTGAACGCCACGCTGCCCGCCCTCGACGGCGAAGCGGTCGACCGGGAGACCTACCGGGCCAAGCACACCGTGCCGATCCCGAACTTCTACGCCCGCTTGCTCGGCCGCGAGATCACCGAGCAGGAGTGGATCTCCAGCGACAACGCCTTCCTGGCCCATCTGCGCGCCCAGCCGGTGCGCGTGCGCGAGGGCGCCGTCGCGCTGATGGCCGCACTGCGCGAGGCCGGGCACACCCAGTCGCTGCTTTCGCTGTGCCCGCACGACACCCTGGTGCGCGAGGTCGAACAGGCCGGCATCAGGCACTTCTTCCAGCGGATCGACGGCCGAACCGGCCCCTCCGGCGGCACCAAGGCCGCACCGCTGACCGCCCACCTCACCGCGCTCGGCCTCGACGACCAGGCGCACCGGGTGCTGCTGGTCGGCGACGCCATCGACGACGCGGACGCCGCCCACGCCAACGGGGCGCTCGCAGTGCTGCACACCGGCGGTCTCCACCACCCCGCCAAGCTCGTCGCCGCCGGCCACCCGCTCACCGACACCCTCGCCGACGCCGTCGTCCTCGGCCTGCGTCTGGCCAGCGCCCGGCGTGTTCACCCCGCCTGCGTCTAGCACGAGTTGGAGGCCGTACCAAACCGCTGATCCTGCGGATCCTCTTCCTCACCCGCACCACAGGAGAGCAACCGTGCCCTGCCGAAGAAGACCCACCGCCCCGTCCCCTGCCCGTTCGAACCCCCTGGATGTGCCATGTCCGACCCGCTGCCGGGCGCCTCCGAGCCCGAGCCGATCCGCATCCCCGACGAGGACCTCGACGACCTCGTCAGCGCGCTCAGCCGCACCATGGCCGAGGTCCGCCAGCACGGCGTGCTTCTGGACCGCCTTGGCTCGGAAGCCGGCACCGAGCCCGACGCGGGGCCCGGCTCTGAGCAGCCGGACCCCGCCGCCGAGGGCGAACCCGGGGCAGCCCCGCCCCTGTTCATCCTGGCGATGGGCGGCGCGCAGTACGCCGTCGAGCTGGCCGGGCTGGCGAACTGGGTCACCCACCTCCTGCTGCCCGCCTACGGCCGGGAGATCAGCTCCACCCGCCCCTGGTGCGCGCGCTGGTACGAGCACCCCGAGGCTGTCGCCCGCCTGCACGGCCTCTGGCTCGCGTGGCAGGAGCTGACCGCCGCCGAGGCCGGCCGCACCGGGCCCTCAACGTGGCACCGCGACCACCTCGATCACGCTCTCCTCCAACTCCGTTCCCCCGACGGGCCGTTCGCCGCGTGCACCACCAGCCCCTCCCGGCCCGCCCATCGCCTCCTGTCCACCCCCGACCAGCTGGGACTCGCCGCATGAGCACCGATCTCGACTTCGACGTCGACGGCCTGTCCCCCGCCGACGACGACTCCGACCACCTGTGGCGGTACACCTGGGAGAGCGACTACGACCTCCTGGCCCGGCACGACATCGGCGAGCACAGCTTCTTCCTCACCTTCGACACTGCCGCCACGTGGGACGTCGAGCGGAACCCGCCGAACATCGCCACCTTCGATGTCCAACGCGACCGGGCTCAGGGAACGTTCGCGATGGACAGCTTCACGCACGCCAACGTGGCGTTCGCGCGCAAGTGGCTCGCCGACCGCGGCTGTCCACCCGAGGCGATGGAACTGCGCACCCCCTTCGCCCCGGCCGATGAACTCACCACCCGGACCGAGGACCAGATCCACCGTTCCGGCGAGCGCTACGACCTCATCGAGGTCAAGGCCGCCGATGAGGACCCGACCCAGGCGTGGACCATGGCCATGGACAAGCACGCCACCGAGCTGCCGGTCCGGGTCTTCATCGAACAGTCCCAGCCGGACCAGGGCACCTACACGGTCCGCGAAGGCGCGTTCCCCGACTACGCCGCCGCCGAGGATTGGCTGGACGCGCAGAGCATTCCCCTGCCGCAGCCGCCCGAGTACCGGCGCGACGCCGACGCCCTGCGCACCCGCGCCGCGCTCGCCCGCAGCACCGCCCCGATCACCGCTGCCGCCGTCGTGGCCTCCGCACCCGCGGCAGCCGCCGTCGCGCAGCCGGATCGGGGGCGGTCCCTGTGAGCCGCGCCAAGTACGGGTTCGCCGCCCACCCCGACGCCATCGCCGACCTGCGCCAACTCCCCGACGCCGTCCGCGACCAGGCCCTGTTGCACCTGCAGGACCTCGTGCACGGCGAGCGCGTCGCCAAGCGCCTCGATGGCCGGCTGGAGGGCTGCCACAAGATCTACCTCGGCGTCGGCGAGCAGTGGGCCAGCCACCGCCTGGTCGTGCAGTTCCGCGACGCCCCCACCGACTCCCGGCACCGACGCGAGGTGTACCTCGTCGCCGCCGGTCCCCGGCTCGACTACCAGGTCTACCGCTCCGCCCAGAACCGCCTGGGCCGCACCGGACTCAACCTCCCCTCCGGCCTCGGCCCCGCCGAGGAGGCCCGCGTCCGCGCCGCCCGCGCCCGCTCCACCGCCCCGGCACCCGACCGCGGCACCGGCCCGGCCTACACCACCGCCTCCCCCGGCTACGCCACCACCACCGCCCGAAAGGCCCGCTGATGACCACCGCTCCCACCCACGCCGACCTCGCCACCTGGCTCATCGAGGCGGCCGAGGCCGTCTCCGGCATCGTCACGGCCCAGCGCCCCACCCCGCCGTCGCGCTCCTACCTCCAGCCGGTCCTCGGCCCGCTGTCCGCCGGGCCCGATGTGGTCGGTGAACTGGCCTTCCGCCTGGAGGACCTGCTGGCCAAGGAGTACCCGGCCACCCCCGCCGTCCTGTTCACCGTCGCCTCCTACGCCTCCGCCCTGGGCTGGCTGACCGAGTCCCTCTCCGAACTCACCCAGATCGTCAACCTTCTGTGCACCCACGCCGGCATCCCCGCCATCGGCACTGCAGCCACCACCCCCGATGAGGTAAAGGGCTTCGACCTGTCCGCCTACTCCCCGCAGGACCGGGAGGCCGTCACCGCCCTCGCCGCCGAGGCCGGCCTGCCGCCCGGTCTCTACCTCCGGGTTCTCGGCCGGGCCCTGGTCGCCTGCGCCGCCTTCGCCGAGGCGTGCACGGAGATCACGGCTGGCCTGTTCGAGGACGCCCGCGAGCTCATGGACGAATCGGTCAGCGCCGTCCCGCTCGGCGGGGAGGGCCCCGGCAGCCTGCCCACCCTGGTCCGCTCCCTCCTGGCCCGGATGGAGACGGCCGAGTGAACCCCCACGACCCACTGACGAACCCTGGCGCCCACCTGGTGTTCGACGAGCTCGGCGTCGAGAACCCCTGGGAGCTGTACGCGCGCCACCCCGGCGAAAGCCCCCTCACGCGCCTCGCTTCATGGTCGCCACCTCCGCCCGCGAGGTCGACCGGCTCCACCAGGACCTCACCGCGAAGGCACAGCAGGTGATCGAACGCCTGGCACCGATCGCCCAGGGAGACCACGCCTCGATGCGCGGCGTCAACGGCATCATGCAGTCCGCCGGCCTCCAGGTCGAACTGCTCAGCGCTCGCCGGGGCGCGGCCTTCGAGCAGCTCACCGGTGCCGTCAGCGCCTACGAGCGGTGCACCGAGGCCGGCCTGCCTGTGCCTGAGAGTCCGCTCGCTCTCAAGCACGCAGCCGCCACGGCCTCGCAGGCGCCGGCCGCCGAGCCCGACCTGCCCAGCACGCCGTCCGGGTACGACCCCCACATCCGGGAGTTCGAGGCCCTGGCGGCGATCGACCACGGTGGTCTGTGGCTGCGCCAAGACGCCCTGTACCACTTCGCGTTCCTCTCGGACGGCAGTGGCGAGCGTCCGTCGGTCTGGTTGCACACCGTCGAGGCGCTGATGGCCGAAGACCTCGTCGTCACCGACACCAGCACCTCGCCCTACCGGCCCGGCCACCTGCTCTCGCTGACGCCCGCCGGCCAGGCCCTCCTCGATGCCTCACGCGCCGCAGACCAGCGCGTATCCGCCGCGCTCTCCCGTAGCGCCGCCGGCCCCACCGCATCACCTGCCGCCGAGCCAGCGCCATCCGCCCCCTCCCCGTCCGCCCAGCCGACCCGCGCCCGTTGACCAGGAACCACCACCATGTCCCAGACCCTCACCACCACCCACACCGACGCGCAGACCGTCCAGGCGACCCTGCGCCAACTCGCCCCGAAGTGGACCACCGCCTTCGTCCACACGATCGCCAAGTACGGCCCGGAGCTACGCGTTCGCGACTTCGGCCAGTACTTCCCAACGCTAAGCCAGACGTACACCAGCAAGCGGCTGACCACGATGTCTACTGCCGCTCTGGTGACCCGCGACGAGCAGTTCGACCGAACGGCCCCCTACCGGCTCACCGACCGGGCGCGCACGCTCGGCCCGGTCTACCGGGCCCTCGCCCAGTGGTCCTCGGACCATCTTGACCACACTCCCCAGGGACGGTCCGGCCGGATCGAGGATGCGCTGCACCGCCTGCAGTTGGTGGACACTACCGAGGTGGTCCGGCTGCTCTCGGCACGCGGCAGCATGCGTGTCAGCCATCTCGCCGAGCAGGTCGGCGTCTACGAGCAGCTCATCGCCACCCGCCTCAACCGTATGCAGGCGGACGGGCTGGTCACCCGGACCGGCCACCGGCACGGCGACCCCTACACCCTGACTGACGCCGGACGGGCCCTCGGCCCCGTCTTCGCAGCGGTGCAGCAGTGGGAGAACCGGCACTCCTCCGCCTCCAAGGTCAAGGTGCCGACCGCGACCCGCACCCTCGGCGCCCCGGTCACTGGAGCGAACGCTGCCCGGACCGCGGCGGCCCTGCGGCGAAGCGCCGTCCCCTCCACCCTGTTTAGCCACGCCCCGCTGCCGCAGCCGCGCGTTCCGGCTGCCGTCACCGCCGCCTCTGGCCCCTCCCGCAGCAGGTGACCGCCATGAACACCCCGGCCAGACCCGACCGCCGCCGCCCCTGCGGGCTCGTGCGGCGTCAGGTCACCGCCGACGGCGCACGAGCCCGCTCCCCGCCACCAGGAGCAACCCGTGCCCTCCGCCTCCCCCCTTCTGCTCGTCACCCCGGTCTACCTCGCCGGCCCCGGTGACCCCTTCACCGTCACCTTCCCGCTGGACACCGCCCCCGGCTGGACCAGGACCGAAACCGCCGACGTCCTGCGCTACACCAGCCCCTGCGGGCGCGCCACCGTCGCCCACGAGCCGGCAGCCGGACCCCGATCCTGGACCGTCCGCGGCTACCTCGCCCCTGACGGTGAGCCGTTCTGGGCCGCCAGGTTCGGTCCCGGCACCCCGGCCGAGATCACCACCGCGTTCACCACGCCCCTCATCGACGGCCTGCGCAGCAACCACCGCGACTACCTCGAAGGCGGCCCGCAGTACCGGCCGGGCAGCCCGGCCTCCCTGCTGGCCGAGCGCGGCTGGTGGCCGAACCCGAACAGCCCGAGCGGCTTCCACGACCAGATAGCCCCGGACGGCCGGGCCTACTACCGCCACCGGGTGGGCTACCAGCCGCCGCAGGCCGAGCTGGACGGCCAGGTCCCGGCGTCCTGGGCCATGATCGGCGGCAGTCCCCACCGACCGCTCTGGCAGGCGGACTTCACCATCGGCGTCCCCTTCTACCTCCTGACTCGCTCCGCCGTCGCCCTCGCCGTGCATCCGGCCAGGCGGCTCAGGACAGACATCCCGCGCGCGAACCGCCCCCACGTGACCACTGGACGCGCGGCACCGGCTGCCTTCGCCCTGAGCGCCGAGGAACCACCCACACCTGCCAGCGCACCGAACTCGACCACGGCCGGCGGCCCGCGCCGCCGCTGACCGAAGGAGCGCCTCCCCATGCCGGACCTCTCCTGGCTCGAGCGCCCGCGCGAGTACCGCATCTCGCCCCGCTTCCTCGCGGGCCCCACCCACACTGGCGACCCCGGACTCAAGCCGCTGATCGACGCCGGCTGGAACTTCAGCCGGGACGACCTGGGCAACGTCTTCGTCGCCACCCCTGATCACACCGTCCGCTGCGGTTTCCTGCCCGAGGGCGAGCACGGCGAGCTGTGGGTGATCAGCGCACGCCCACGCCTTCGCCCCGCCCGAGTGGCTGGTCACCCTCGACCTCAATGCCCCTCCGGAGATCGTCGGCGAGTTCACCACCGCTCTCGCCGCGGTCCACGCCGACGACCCGGGCACCGTCCTGGGCGGCAGCGCCAAGATCGGACTCGACACCACCACCCGCCTCATTCGCAGCGGCTGGCGGATCGACCCTCAAGCCTCAGCCACCGCCCTCCGGACGCCCGACCAGCTCGTCACGGTGCACCGGCGGCGCGGCCACCTGCGCCACGAGGCCGAGATGGCCGGTGACGCGGAGCGCTGGCTGTTCGAGGTCGGGCCGCCAGAGCACCGCTGGTACGCCACCGCCTCCTCAGCCCTCCCGGACCAGTTGCTCGGCGCGCTCGCCACGGCCGTCGCCAACCCCGCACCGGTCGAGCGCTACCTGCGGCCCTCCGCCCTCAACTGCCTACCGCGGCAAGCCATCGCCGTCCCGGCGGCGCCAACCCGCTGGAGGTCTCCCGCATCCAGGCCGCCACCGCCCGCTCGCCCGCAGCCTCGCGCCGGCCCGCTGCCGCCCTGGCGTACACCACCGCAACCCCGCCGCCGGCACCCCGGCAGCCCGCCCTCGCCGGGCGCTCCCACTGACCGCCCCACCAGCACCCTGGAGAACGCCGTGCCCGACGCCACCCCCCTCGACCACGCGGACGCGATGATCGAACGCGCCTGGGGCCGGCCCATCGCCGAACTGGAGAAAGCCGCGCCCCGCCTGCCCGTCGAGGACCCCATGCTGCGCGCGGCGATGCACACCCGGTCCCACCTCGTGGTCGTGTCCAACTCCGCCGCCGTACACCAGGACCGCCTGCACGCCCTCACCCGGCCCGGCCAGGTCCCCGCCTTCTACGACCTCGACCGGATCACCGAATCGGCGAGCGCGCTGCGGACCGCCTACGCCGAGAGCAACACCGCGCTGCACGCGATCCGCAACGTCATCGACGCCCGCGAGCACGCGCTCAAGGCCGAAGACGGCCCGGGCGCCGAACGCGTCCGGGCCGCCACCGCCCGCACCTCGCAAGCTCCCCGCCCCCTGGGGCTGCCCGCCGGCCAGTCCGCCCCACCGGCCGCTGCCGCTGCGGCCCAGCCCATGGCGAACCGGCGGTAGCCCCTGGTCAGTCCGCGGCCTGGTCGTGGGGGGGGGGGGGGGGCGCGGCGGCCCCCCCCCCCGCGCCCCCCGGGGGGGGGGGGGCCGGCCCCCGGCCGGGACGGGGGAGCCGGTGGCCTGGTCCGATGGGCCGGACG
>NZ_JBHWDU010000017.1:19657-68168 GCF_042734825.1 Kitasatospora sp. NPDC059648
TGGTCGTGGTGGGCGCCCGGATCCCCGGCGCCCACCACACGGGCCAGCTCCTCGACGGTCAGCTCCACCCGCTGACCGTCCACCAGCCGCGCCTCCGCCGCCTCGATCTGCTCCCGCTCGGCACGGCTCGTCGTGGCGACGGCCCACTGGCCCTCGGCGATCATCACGACGTCGCCCATCGTCCACGGCCGCCCCGCCGCCCTGACCTTGCGATCCAGCGCCGCCATGTCCCGGCCTCTGCTCGGTACCAAACCCTTCGTCCCCCTTCAGCTTTTGCACGGCCCCACGCCGTAACCCTGGTTGAGCACCTGGGCGGACCGATCCATTCCCCGCCCAGTTTGCCCACGGCAGACCGTCGGCCACTGGAAACGACTACGTACTTCGGCATGAAGCATGTCAAAGTTCTCGTGTCGGGAAAACCGCAGGTCAACGAAGGGACCGACTGAATGAACACGCCCAGCAGCCTTCTGCCCGCCCCCATCCGCCCCGCCGCCGAGGAGCGCACCTGGCTCGCGTCCGACCACAGCGCGGAGCCGGTCCTCGCCCTGCTCGACGCCCTCGGCTGGCCGATGGTCGACACCCCCGAGGCCAACGTGCACTGCACCAGCCCGGACGGGCGCGTCTACGTCGGCTGGCTGCCCGAGGACCCCGGCGCCTGGCAGCGCGGCATCGTCTGGCGCGTCCGGGTCCAGCCCGCCGACGCCGAGGCGTGGACCCAGGAGTTCGGCATCCACACCCCCTCCGAGGCGGTCGCCGGATTCCTCGCCGCGCTCATCGCCAACCCCACCCACTGACCCCGACACCCCTACCTGGATGACCAGTTGACCACCCCCCGACTCGATCACGCGATCACCAACGGCACACCGCGCAACGCCCTCGGCCTCGCCGTACGGGACACGCACATCGCGTGTGCCGACGGCTTCTGCCTCTCGGTGCTGGCCCCCGACCCCACCGAGGTGGTCCTGCTGCCCGCCCGAACACTGGAGGTCGGCTTCCCCACCCGGCGCCCCGAACCCTGGGCCGACTGGCGCGACTACCTCGAACCCGGCTCGGACGAGGATGCCCCCACCGAAGGCATCCACCTGCACGTCCCCGTCGCCCTGGTGCGGGACCTGATCGAGTCCCACGGTGGCGAAGCCCCGCCCATTCCGCGCCAGCGCTCCTAACCACCCATCGCCACAACCGACTTCGACAAAGGAGACCGCACTGACGATCACCATCGACCTCACCCGTATCCCCGGCCCGGCCATCGCCGCGCTCGGCCTGGCCAACGCCTTCTCCGTCCCGCCGGAGTCCGCCGCGTTCGTCCTCGGCCTCGCCCTCAGCGCCAGCGGCCTGCTGCTGGCCTTCGACGACGTCCACGAGAGCGGCCTGCGCCGGGACGCCCGCATCGTCGCCCAGCTCGCCAAGTCGCCCAATGGCGCACGCGTTCGCCAGATCGGCACCGCTCTCAGCCTGCGCGACCGCGCCGTCGCCAGGTCCCTCGACCGTCTGGCCGACGACGGCCTGGTGATCCTCGACACCGAAGGCGAATCCCTGCCCCTGCGCTCGTACCGCCTCGCCGACTGAACCACCGCCAGCTGCCCCGGTCCGACCCGGGGCGCCCGTCCACCAAGAGGGACACCGCCACGAACGCCCATCGCGTCGACTTCCGCCCGGTCATCGTCACCGCCACCACCGAACACCGCGCTTCCCGCCGCATCCTCACCAGCCCCGCCCTTCGGACCGTCCGCGCCGACGAGGTCCGCTCCGGCGACCTGATCGTCTCCAGCTTCCAACCCGCAGCCCCCGGCCGCCTGCGCACCACCGACTACTTTGCCTCCGGCCCCTACCCGACCAACCCCGCGCCCTACAACCCGGATTGCGGCTGCGGCGTCTGCGGCCTGCCCGACGTCCAGGGCCCCCACGGCACCGTCGTCCTCACCACGGGCTACCCCTGGGAGAGCTGCGACCCGTGGCCAGCCGACGAGCTCGTTTTCGTCCTGCCCCGCCGAAGCCGAGCGGGTCACACCCTGCTCGGCCTCCCCTGACCGTCCCGCCCTCAACCGCCCACCGTTCACAACCCCCAGGAGGCTCCGCGATGCCCCAGTACCTGACCGTCGGCCATCTGCTCACCCAGCTCCAGAACCTCGACCCGAGCCTCCGGGTCCGCCTCGCCGTGAACCCCGACTGGCCGTTCGCCCATCTGCTCGCCACGAACGTCGTCGTCCACGACGGCCACGCCTACCTCGCCGAGGACGGCCAGGAGGGCTACCTGCCGCCCGCCGTCAGCGACGAACTCGCCTGGACCTGAACCGAAGGAGCCACCCATCCCGACCCGCTACCGCCCCGACCCGGCCCGCCCGCTCGACCGGATCGCCCTACGGCCGATGCCGGCCTGGGCCAGCGGAGCGCTCGTCCACACCGCGCCCGCCACACCCGAGCGCCCGATCACGGTCCTCTGGGTCCCGAACACCGCCCCCAGAATCCCCTTCGGCCGCATCCTCCTGCGGTGGGAGAACGCCACCGGCTCCGGCTGGGACGTCACCGCCCGCCTCGGCCTCGCAACCACCGACGTCCTCCTCGCCAGCTGGCCCGGCGCAGGCGACGACTGGCCTCGGCTTGTCCGCCCCACCCTCCACGAGGTCACCGGCCTGTGTTCCTCCCTCCGTGTGGCCATCGCCGCGCTCGAACTCGCCAACCAGCTCGCCGAATCCTGACCACCACCGCAGAAGGCCGCCCCACGCCGCTCCCGGCAGGGGCGGCCTTGCCGTACGCCCACCCACCCGGCGCCGCGTACGCTCGTCGTCGAAGGACCGAGGAAGGACAGCACATGGCCGACGACCAGCAGCTCTGGGGCTACGCCGAGGTCGCCGCGCACCTGGGCATCAGCGTCGGCGCCGCCCGCAGCCGCAAGAGCCGGGGTGCCCTGCCCGCCCCCGACGACGAGAGCATCCCGGACCGCCCGCGCTGGAAGCCCGCAACCCTCCGCAACTGGAAGCCCCTCGGCCAGGGCTACCGCAGCGACCTGCGCACCAACCCGCCGGCCGACGGCACATCCGCCGACTGACCAGACAGGGCCCCGCTGCCGCGACCAACTCCCCCAGGCCCTCGCCGCCGTTCCCCGCCCCGGACTCCGCCGCGCTCCAGCTGATCGTCGCCAACGCCGTCAACTCCGTACGCACCGGCGAGGCCACCGTCGAGCAGGCGGTCCTGCGCGCCGCCGTCCACGGCTGGTACGAAGGGCACATCGAAGGCGAAGATGCCTGCCGCGGCTGCGACTTCCGCGGCGCCAAATTGCACCACCAGCGGCCCGGACAGCCGCAGGAAGGACTGCCTTCCGATGCCTGACCACCCGATCCTTCGCACCGGCGTGCTGATCGCCTGGGTCACCACCGCAGCGCTCGGGGCGGCTACCGCGATCTCCGCCGCCTGAACGACGCCAACGCGTTGTGCGCCGTGGGCCTGTTGGCCGTCGGGGGCGGCGCTCTCGGCGCCTACCGCACCGTGAAGGCAGCCGAGGAGCGGACCGACCGAGCCATCCTCGAACGGCTGCAGCACTCCTCCATGCCCGAACCCGCTGCACTGGCCGCCGACGTTGGCCTCCGTCCCGCAGCCGTCAAGCTCAGCCTCCACCGACTCACCGCCTCCGGCCGACTCCCCTTACCAGCCACTCCGCCAGACCGCTGACCGAACGAGAAGGACCGCCACCGACACCGGTGGCGGTCCTTTCTGTTGCTGGAACTATACCGGCGGAGAGTACTTATTCCGGGGTGTCGTATTCCACCTACTGCGTCCGCGTATTCACCTGAATGGATGCGGCCGGATGGCCGTATCCGGGGCGTCTTGCTGTGATGGGCGAGGGTGCCCGACGAATGCGTCCGCCAAGGAGGTTGAGATGACCGCCTACCCGATACGCGCTCTGCTCACCGGTGCGTTGGCCGCGAGCGTCGCAATGTGCGCCGCGTCCGCCGCACCAGCTGTCGACGGCCCGGCTGCCAGGACCGCGATCCCGACTCTGCAGCAACAGACGCAGACCAACCTCACGCAGTCCATGAAGGGCGAGGCGTTCGCCAACGCCTCCTACACTCTCTTCGCGGCCCAGGCCCAGCGCGAGGGCCGGCCAGCGGTGGCCGACCTCTTCCGGAAGACCGCCGATGTGGAGCTGGGTGAGCACTTCACCCAGGAAGCCGCACTGAGCGGCCTCGTGGGCAGCAATGAGGCCAACCTCACCGACGCCATCACCGGCGAGGGGTACGAGTCCACCACCATGTACCCGACGTTCGCCCGCCAGGCCAAGGCCGCCGGCGACACCGCCGCCGCCGACCTCTTCACCGAGATCGCCAAGGACGAGGCGGCCCACCAGGCCGCGTACCAGGCCGCCCTCACCGCGCTGCGCACTGGCAAGGGCGCCGTCCCGGCACCACCGGCCGTCAACCCCGTGACGGTACCGGCCGGGCAGCCCAAGGTGACCTCGGCGCAGACCAAGGCCAACCTCGACACCGCCATGCACGGTGAGGCCCTGGCACACGCCAAGTACACCCTCTACGCCCAGCACGCCCAGCAGAGCGGCAACCCCGCCCTGGCGCGCCTGTTCACCGCCGTCTCCGACGTGGAGCTGCAGGAGCACTTCTCCGGCGAGGCGGCGCTGGCCGGAACGGTCGGCACCACGAGCCAGAACCTGGCCACGGCCATCGCCGGCGAGACCTACGAGTCCCAGACCATGTACCCGACGTTCGCCCAGCAGGCCAAGGCCGCCGGCGACACCGCCGCGGCCACCCTCTTCCAGCACAACGCCACCGACGAGGCCGGCCACGCCCAGGCATTCCAGACCGCCCGCAAGGGCCTGGGCTGACCAGGCGGTGACCGCCCCGGTTCCGGGTGAGCCCCCGCGAGCGTGTCAGAAAGTTCGTGTAAGTCCGTGATCTGGGAGGCTGGTCTGGGCCCGGCTGAGGGCTCGGGCCGGCCGGAACGGACAGGACATGAGCGAGAAGGAAGGGCCGGTCGTCGAGCCGGTCGATGAGCGGTTGGTGGACGAGGTCGTCGAGCGGTTGATGGACCGTGCCGACGCCTCGGGTGCGGCCCTGCTGGGCGAGGGCGGGCTGCTGACCCAGGTCACCCGGGCGGTGCTGGAGCGGGCCCTGGACGCGGAGATGACCGAGCACCTGGGCTACGAGAAGCACGATCCTGCGGGCCGCGGCTCGGGCAACAGCCGCAACGGGACGTCGCCGAAGACCGTGCTGACCGATGTCGGGGCGGTGACGGTCGCGGTGCCCAGGGATCGCAACGGCGAGTTCGAGCCCCGGCTGATCCCGAAGAACGCGCGGCGTCTGGCCGGCTTCAACGAGCGGATCCTGTCGCTGTACGCGCGCGGGATGTCGGTGCGCGACATCCGCTCCCACCTCGCCCAGATCTACGGTGTCGACGTCAGCGCCGACCTGATCAGCAAGGTCACCGATGCCGTGACCGACGAGCTGGCCGCCTGGCAGAACCGGCCGCTGGACGCTGTCTGGCCGATCATCTACATCGACGCCCTGTGGGTGAAAATCCGCTCCGGATCGGTGTGTTCGAAGCCCGTCTACGTGGCGGTCGGGGTGGACATGGACGGCCGCAAGGACGTCCTGGGCCTGTGGGTCGGTGCCGAGGGCGAGGGCGCCACCGCCTGGATGACGGTGCTGACCGAACTGCGCAACCGGGGTGTCGAGGACGTGTGCATCGTCTGCTGCGACGGCCTGAAGGGGCTACCGGACGCGGTGACGGCCACCTGGCCGCGGGCGACGGTGCAGACCTGTGTGATCCACCTGATTCGCGCCTCGCTGCGGCTGTCCTCGGGCAGGGATCATTCCGCCCTGGTGCCGGCGCTGCGGGCGATCTACGGCGCGCCGACCGAGCAGGCGGCCGAGCGGGCCCTGGACGAGCTGGCCGCTTCCGAGCTGGGCGAACGCTATCCGGCCGTGGTCCGCACCTGGAGGGCGGCCTGGGGCGAGTTCACGCCCTACCTCGCGTTCCCAGCCGCGATAAGGAAGGTCGTGTACTCCACGAACATGGTCGAGTCGATGAACTCCCGGCTGCGGAAGGCCACCCGCAACCGCGGTCATTTCCCCTCGGAACAGGCCGCGTTGAAGGTGCTCTACCTCGCCGTCCGGGAGCAGATCAGTCCCAGGGCCCGCGACATCAACCACGTCGCCGCACACTGGAAGGAGGCGCTGAACCAGTTCTCGCTCTTCTTCGAGGACCGGCTCAGCATCCGATAACTACGAGGCACTTACACGAGATCGCTTACACGCCCGCCCCCGCCGGGGCCCACCCGGACGGTGGACGGTGTCGGAGAAGTCGGAGGTGGTCGACCTCGACCGCCCCCGGCTTCTCCGTTCGGTCAGTGTGCGAGGGAGAAGTAGTTCTCCTCCTCCTGGGCGAAGTGCAGGCGCAGCACGCTGTGGAGGCCGTAGAGGCAGGCCCGCAGGTCGTCGAGCTGTTCGTCGCGCAGGTGGCCGTGGTTGGTGTCGGCGAGTTGCAGGTGGGTGGCGATCCGGCGGGCGAGGCGGTGGATCTCGGTGTGGGCGCGGCTCATGGTGGCGGTGGCCTCCGGCCCGCCGAGGGCGGGGGCGAGGGCCGGATAGAGCTGGTGCTCCTCGGCCAGTTCGTGCGGCAGGAGCTGTTCGGTGAGGAGCCGGTTGACGTGGCGGACGGCGTGCAGGGCCTGCGGGCCGGTGGTGTCGGTGAGCTGGTCGGCGGCTTCACGGACGGCTTCGATGACCTCGCGCAGGTCGTCGTGTTCGGCGGCGAAGTGCCGGATGAGCTGTTCGGTGGCCGGTTCGATGGTGGGCAGGGCGGTGCGGTCGAGGCGCAGGGCGCGCAGGGCGTTGAGGATGACGGCGACGTCGATGGCTTCCTGGAGCAGGGCGCCGGCGGCGGGCGGGAGCAGGCCGTACGCGGCCGCGGCCATGGCGGCGAGGGAGAGCAGCATGCCGCCGAGGGCGCTCTGGACGGCGATGCGCCGGGCGCGGACGGCGATGATTGCGGCGTCGGCGAGGCGGTCGACGCGGTCGGTGGTGAGCACGATGTCGGCGGCCTCGGAGGAGGCGCTGGAGCCGCGGGCGCCCATGGCGACGCCGACGTCCGCGGCGGCGAGGGCGGGAGCGTCGTTGACGCCGTCGCCGACCATGACGGTGACGGCATGCTCGCGTTCGGCGCGAACGGCGGCGACCTTGTCAGCGGGGGTCTGCTGGGCGTGGACGTCGTCGAGGCCGAGGACGGCCGCGACCTCGCGGGCCGGCTCGGTGCGGTCGCCGGTGAGCATGAGCAGGCGGATGATGCCGGCTTCGCGCAGGCGGCGCAGGGTGCGGGGTGCGTCGTGGCGGAGCGGGTCGCGCAGCAGGATCGCTCCGGTGGGCGTGTCGTCGGTGGACAGCCAGGCGGTGGCGGCGCCGTCCAGGGTGGCGCGGTTGTCGGCGGCGCGGGCCCAGGCGGACAGGGGCGCACCGTCGTGTTTGCCGACGCTCACCACCGTGCCGGCGACGTGACCGGTGGCGCCGCGGCCGGGCTCCTCGGTGATGTCGTGTGCGGGCAGGAGGGTCAGGCCACGGGCGTGGGCTTCGTCGGTGATGGCCTGGGCGAGGACGTGCGGGGAGTACTGGTCGACGGAGGCGGCCAGTGTGAGGACCTCGGTCACGCTGTGGCCGGGGGCGGCGACGATGTCGAGGACGCGGGGGCGGCCGGTGGTGAGGGTGCCGGTCTTGTCGAGGACGAGGGTGCGGGCGCGGCCGAGAGTTTCCAGGGCTGCGCCGTCGCGGATGACGACGCCTTGGCGGGCGGCGCGGGACAGGCCGGAGACAATCGCGACCGGTGCGGCGAGCAGCAGCGGGCAGGGGGTGGCGACGACCAGCACGGCCACCGCCCGCACCGCCGATCCGCTGAGCAGCCAGGCCAGGCCGGCCACGGCGAGGGAGAGCGGCAGGAACCAGGCGGCGTACCGGTCGGCGAGCCGGATCACCGGGGCGCTCTCGGCACCGGCCTGCTGGGCGAGGCGGACGATCTCCGCGTAGGTGCTGTCGGCTTCGGTGGCTGTCGCGCGCAGGTCGAAGGCGCTGCCCGCGTTGACGCCGCCGCTGCGGACCGTCTCTCCGGCCGCCCGCTCGATGTGCGCCGACTCCCCGGTCAGGACGGACTCGTCCAGCACGGTGGTGCCGCTCTCGATCCGGCCGTCGACGGGGACGACCTCGCCGGGCCCGACCACCAGGAGGTCACCGACCCGTACCTCCGAGAGGGGGACGGTGCGGACCTGGTCGCCGGCGCGGCGGCGGGCCGAGCGCGGGGCGTGTTCGAGCAGGTGGCGTAGATCGTGGGAGGCGCGGCGTTCGGCGGCGGCGTCCAGCCACCGGCCGGTGGCGAGCATGAGTGCGATCAGGGCTCCGGCCAGGTACTCGCCGGTGGCGAGGGTGCCGGCCAGAGCGAGGACGGCGATCAGGTCGACCCCGGCCCGGCCCCGGCGCAGAGCGCTGATCACCCAGGCGAGGGAGGGGATGATCGCCACCACGGTTCCGGCGGCCCAGCACGCATCGGCGAGCGTTCCGGCGCCGACGAGCCAGGCGATCCCGCCGGCGGCCAGCGCCGCGCCGGTGAGGGCGAGCAGGGCCGGTTCCAGCCAGGCGTGCGTGCCGGGGGTCGTGCGCCGCGCCGCCTGCTTGTCGTGGTGCAGCTCGGTCATGCCGGACCTCCGATCCTCCAGTCCACCGAACCCCACGGGCTGGTTCAGCCACCAGGGGCCATCGGGCCGATCAGCTGGGCTGGGCGGGCTCTGATCGCACACTGGACAGCTGTGGGTGGAGCCGGGGCTGTTCGGCCCAAGCGATCATTCCCCCGGTGTGGGCACGATGGCGGTGACCGCCGAACCGGCTGGCCAAACCAGGGAGCGGGACGAAATGACTACAGCGACGGACACCGGGGCCTTCCGGGTGCTGGTGGTGGAGGACGATCCGGTGATCGCGGACTCCCTCGTGCGGGGCCTGCGGCAGGCCGGCTACGCCGCCGACAGCGTCGACACCGGCCGTGCCGCGCTGGCGGCGCCCGTACCCGATGTGCTGCTGCTCGACCTGGGCCTGCCGGACATGGACGGCGTCGAGGTGTGCCGGAGGATCCGGCAGCGGTCGGACGCCGCGATCATCGCGGTCACCGCGCGCGGCGAGGAGGCCGACCGGGTCCTGGCCCTAGACGAAGGCGCCGACGACTACCTCGTCAAGCCCTTCGGCCTGGCCGAGCTGATGGCCCGGCTGCGCGCGGTGCTGCGCCGCACCCGCCCCTCGGAGCAGGAACCGGTGCGCCACGGCCCGCTCGCGGTCGACCGGCGCACCCGCCGGGTGACGGTCGGCGGCCGAGACGTCCCCCTGACGCCGAAGGAGTTCGACATCCTGGCCTGCCTCGTGGCCGACCCGGGCCGGGTGGTGACCCGTCAGGAGATCCTGGAGAGCGCCTGGGACGCGCACTGGTACGGGCCGACGAAGGTGGTGGACGTCCACGTCGCCGCGCTGCGGCGCAAGCTCGGCGTCCCGGGGCTGATCGAGACCGCCTACGGGCGGGGCTTCCGGCTCGGCGAGGTCACGGACCCGCCGTGACCCGCCGGATCGTGCTGGCCTTGCTGGCGCTGACGGTCGTCCTGGTGGCTGCGGCGGCGGTACCCCTGGGCCTGTCGATCACGCAGCGCGAACACCTGGCGTTCCGGGACAAGGCCCAGGCCGCCACCCGGGTGATCGCCGCCTCCGCCGAGGAGTACCTGTCCGACCGGGCACCGGCGGACGAGATGAACGCCGACCTCGCCGCCGCGGCGAAGGCCGGAGACTGCGCGGCGGTGTACGACATGAACGGCCGGCTGGTGGCCTCGACACCGTGCCAGGCCGCCCAGGCCCCCGAGCTGGCGGCCGAGACCCTCACGGGCCGGGAGCCGGAACCGCCGGAGACGGACGGACGGCTGCTGGCCGCCGAACCCGTCGGAACGTTCCGGCAGCCGGACGGCGCGGTGGTCCTGGCCCGCTCCGCCGCCCCGCTGAACGCCCGGATCGCGGTCACCTGGGCCTGGACCGGTCTGGTCGCCGTGGCCGGGATCGCCGCCTCCGCCCTGGTCTCGGTCCGGCTCGCCCGCTGGGTGAACCGGCCACTGACCACCCTGGACACCGCCGCGCACAAACTCGGCGAAGGCCGACTCGGCGAACGCGCGGTCGTGGACAGTGGCCCGCCCGAAGTGCGCCGCCTGGCCGCGACCTTCAACACCATGGCCGCCCGCACCGAGAACCTGATCCACGGCCACCAGGCCGTCATCGCCGACGTCTCCCACCAACTGCGCACGCCGCTCGCGGCGTTGCGGCTGCGTCTGGACCTGCTGGCCACCGCCGCACCGGAGAGCGCACCGGAGCTGCTGGCCTCCGCGCAGGAGGAGGTGGCCCGGCTCTCGCGGCTGGTGGACGGGCTGCTCGCGGTGGCGCGGGCCGAGCAGACCGTACCGAGACCCGTGCCGGTCCGCGTGGACGAGGTCGTCGCCGACCGGATCACGGCATGGGAGCCGGTCGCACAGGAACGCGGCATCCACCTCACCAGCAACTCCCGGGCTGCGGGTCCGGTCGCCCTGGGCAAGGGAGACCTGGAGCAGGTGCTGGACAACCTGCTGGCCAACGCCCTGGATGCCGTCCCGGACGGCGGGACGGTGACGATCGACAGCACCTCCGTGGCCGGCGCCGTCCGGGTACGGGTGATGGACGACGGCCCCGGCATGACCCCCGAGGCACGCGCGGTCGCCTTCCACCGCTTCGGCAACCCCAAAGCCCGCGGCAGCGGGCTCGGGCTGGCCATCGTGCACCGGCTCATCACCGCCAACGGCGGCACCATCGCCCTGGAGGAGACGCCCGGTGGCGGCCTGACCGTCGTCCTCGACCTGCCCTGGTGGCACGACCGCCGAACACCTTGATCTTTACCGGTTCTGCACAGCTTGTGAGCAGGTCCGAGAAGCGCCCCGACGCATCGTGGTCAGTGGAAACACCCGAGCCGGACCACGAGGAGCGTCCGCCATGGCCGATCTCCACAACCAGCCTGAGCCGGAAGGGCCCGGGCGCCGCGAGCGTGGGATGAGGCGGGTCTCCACCGCGACCCGCTGGACCGTCGCGGCTGCCGCCGCCGGGTCCGCCGCTCTCGGCCTGACCTACGTCAGCCTCGCGCCCGGCGTCACCGGCGCGCCCGCGCCGGCACCCGCACCGACACGGAGCACGCTGCCCGCCGAGGTGACCTGCACCCAGCAACCCGCCGCTCCCGCCCCGGCCAACACGCCGCCGCGCGGCGACAAGGAGCAGGGCCGCGACGACTATGAGGAACTCACGACTCCGGCACTGAGCGCCGCCACGCCGCAGTCCACGGTGACCTGCACGAGTCTCTCCCCACCGGCGCACGCCCCGGCCCCCACTCACCAGATGCCGCAGACCCGGACCGGTGCGTCGTGAACGGCCACCGCGTCCTCGGCGCGGCCACCAGCTTCCCCGCCCTCGGCACCACCGCCACCCTGCTGACCACCGACCAGCGGACGCTGACCGAAGCCGAACGGATTCTGATGGACGAACTCGCCGCCATCGACCACGCATGCAGCCGCTTCCGTCCCGGCTCCGAACTCAGCCGGATCAACGCCACCGCCGGCACCGCCACGACCGTCAGCGAGTTGTTCGCCGAAGCGCTGGAGGCGGCGCTGCGCGCCGCCGAACTGACCGGCGGCGCCGTCGACCCCACTGTGGGCCGCGCCGTGATCGCCCTTGGCTACGACCGCACCTTCACCTCCCTGCGCCCCCAGGACACCTCGCCGCTGCCCACGGCCCGGCCCGCCACCGGCTGGCAGGCCGTCGACTGGGATCCGGGCACCCAGCGCCTGCTGGTGCCGCACGGCACCGTCCTGGACCTGGGCGCGACCGCCAAGGCCCTGGCCGCCGACCGCGCCGCCCGCCGGATCGCCGACGCCACCGGTAGCGGCGTGCTGGTCAACCTCGGCGGCGACCTCGCCACCGCAGGCCAAGCCCCGCACGGGGGCTGGGCCATCGGCCTGGCCGACGACCACGCCGCCACCGGCCCCGGCCCGGTCGTCGCCGTCACCTCCGGTGCCCTGGCGACCTCGGGCGTGAGCGTGCGCATGTGGCGCCGCGGCGGCCAAGTGGTCCACCACATCGTCGACCCCGCCACCGGCCACTCCACCGAAGCGCACTGGCGCACCGTCACCGTCGCCGCCGGCACCTGCGTGGACGCCAACACCGCCACCACCGCCGCGATCGTGCTCGGCACCGCCGCCACCGCCTGGCTGGAACGGACCGCACTGCCCGCCCGCCTGGTCCACCTGGACGGCACCGTCACCCGCCTCGGCGGCTGGCCCCACGACCGGACAGGAGGCCCGAGATGACCACCGCGACCGCCCTCGCCGCCAGCCCGCTCTGGTACGCCAGCCGCGCCGGCGGCACCATCGCTCTCCTCCTGCTCACCGCGACCGTCGCCCTCGGCATCGCGATCGGCGGCAAGGCCCGACCGCGCCGGATCGGCCGCTTCGAGATCGGCCTGCTCCACCGCAACCTGGCCGTCCTCACCCTCGCCTTCCTCGCCCTGCACATCGCCACCGCGATCACCGACCCCTACGTCCACCTTTCCTGGGCCGTTTCCGTCGTTCCGTTCGGCGCCTCCTACCGGCCGCTGTGGCTGGGCCTGGGCACCGTTGCCTTCGACCTTCTGCTCGCCGTGGCGATCACCAGCGCACTGCGCCTGCGCATTGGCCAAGAGCGGTGGAAGGCGGTGCACTGGCTGGCGTACGCGGCCTGGCCGATCGGCCTGTTCCACGCGGCCGGCACAGGCAGCGACACCCGTCTGCCGCTGCAACTGTGGCTCTACGCCGTCTGCCTGGCGGCGGTGGCCGCCGCCGCAGGTTGGCGGCTCTACCGGGCCGGGCCCGGCCACATCGCGGCGCGTCTGAGTGCCGGTCTCCTGGTCCTGGCCGTACCGCTGCTGGCCACCGCGTTCCTGGCCACCGGGCCACTGCAGCCGGGCTGGTCCCACCGCGCTGCGGCCCTCTCCGTCAGCGCCCTGGGAGGCATCCGATGAACCCTGCACCGGCCCGCCCGTTCACCGAGCCGAGCACCACCCTGCGGCTGCTGGACGGCTGGTCCGCCGCTGGCAGGCCACTTGGTCTGACCGAGCACCTTCGACACCACGGCCCTGCACCCCGGCCGGGGCGAGCGCTGATCGAAGCCGTCGAGGAGGCTGGGCTGACCGGACGTGGCGGAGCCGGGTTCCCCACCGGGCGCAAGCTGCGCGCCGTCGCCGGGGGGCGACGCCGGGCCGTGGTCGTCGTCAACGGCATGGAGAGCGAGCCGCTCAGCCGCAAGGACCAGACCCTCCTCGCCGTCGCCCCTCACCTCGTCCTGGACGGCGCGGTCCTGGCCGCCGAGGCCGTCGGCGCCGACCGCATCCACCTGTGTGTGCCCCGCACCCGCACCGCCCTGCTGCACGCCCTGGCCGCCGCGGTCGAGGAACGCCAAGATGTCGGCGTCGACCCCGTAGTCGTCCGGCTGGAGGCGCTGCCGCACGGCTACGTCACCAGCGAGTCGACCGCCCTGGTCCACTGGCTCAACGGCGGCCCCGCCCGCCCCACCAGTTCCCCGCCGCGCACCCACGAGAAGGGCGTTCGTGGAAGGCCCACCCTCGTCCAGAACGTCGAAACCCTCGCCCACCTCGCTCTGATCGCCCGCCACGGCGCCGACTGGTTCCGGCAGGCCGGCACCGCCGCCTCACCCGGCACCACCCTGGTCACCGTGGCCGGAGCCATCCGCCGCCCCGGCGTCCTCGAAACCGAACCCGGCACCCCGGTCGGCACGCTCCTCCGGCAGGCCGGCGGCGCCGACCAGCCGCTCCAGGCCGTCCTGATCGGCGGCTTCGCCGGCACCTGGCTGAGCCTCCCGTACGCCCTCGCGCTGCCGTTCAGCCGCGAGGGTCTCGCCCCGCATGCGACGCCCGGAGCCGGCGTCATCGCCGCCCTTCCAAACGACGCCTGCCCCCTCGCCGAGACCGCCCGCATCCTCACCTACCTGGCCGCCAACGGAGCCCAGCAGTGCGGCCCCTGCCGCTTCGGCCTGCCCGCCGTCGCCGACGACTTCACCGGCCTCGCCCACGGCCACGCCACCCCCGACCGCCTCGACCGCCTCCGCCACCGGATCGGCCTCCTGCCCGGACGCGGCGCCTGCCGCCACCCCGACGGCGCCGCCCGCCTGGCCGCCAGCGCCCTCACCACCTTCACCGACGACGTCGACCACCACCTGACCCACGGCCACTGCCACCGCCCGACCACCCTGCCCGTCCCACCCACGACCCGCACCCAGGAGTGGACATGACAGCCGCCGACCGCGAGGTCCTGCGCATCGACCGGATCGCCTGCACCGGCCACGGCCAGTGCGCCGAACTCCTCCCCGAACTCATCACCCTCGACGAATGGGGCTACCCCGTCCAACACGGCGCCGTCGTCCCGCGCGGCCTGCGCGCGCACGCCCGCCGCGCGGTCCGCGCCTGCCCGCGCCTCGCCCTGCGCACCGACCGCCGGTGACCGACGTCCTGCCCGGACGGCCCGCCCGGACGGGACGGCCGCCCGACTTCCCGCGACACTGATCTCGACGAGCCGACAGGAGCAGCCGCCCCGATGACCCGCCACGACCGCTTCACCCCGCACCCCGAGAGCCACGCCGTTGGCCGGGCCGGCTGGCTGCGCGCCGCCGTCCTCGGTGCCAACGACGGCCTGGTCTCCGTCGCCAGCCTCATGGTCGGCCTCGCCGCCAGCGGGGCGAGCACCTCCACCGTCGTCACCGGCGGCCTGGCCGGCCTGTCCGCCGGTGCGATGGCGATGGCCGCCGGCGAGTACGTCTCCGTCAGCTCCCAGGTCGACGTCGAGACCGCCGACCGCGCCAAGGAGGCGCGCGAGCTCGCCGAGTCCCCGCAGGCCGAACTCGCCGAACTCACCGCCATCTACGAGAACCGGGGCGTCCCCCGCGACCTCGCCCGGCAGGTCGCCGAGGCCCTGCACGAGGCCGACCCGCTCCAGGCCCACCTGCGCGACGAACTCGGCCACAGCGAACACACCGCCGCCAACCCCCTCCAGGCCGCCCTCGCCTCCGCCGCCAGCTTCCTCGGCGGCGGACTCGTGCCCTTCCTCGGCCTGCTCGCCGGATCCACCACCACACGCCTGTGGCTGATCGTCGCCGTCACCCTCTGCGGCCTCGCCCTGGCCGGCGTCCTCTCCGCCCGCGCCGCGGGTACGGCGGTCCTCCGTCCCGCCCTGCGCGTGGTCATCGGCGGCGGCCTCGCGATGGCCATCACCGCCGCCGTCGGCCAACTCGCCCACGTCTCCGGTGTCTGAGCAGACGTTCACCGAGAACATCACCGTTGGAACCCGCGATCGGTTCACCGCTACCACGGCCACCGGCGCGGCAACCTCCCGGAGCGCCGCACTGCGTGCCAGTTCGCGGCCCGTCGCCATGGAGGCGACCTCACTCCTACCTTCCGAGTCAGTCAGCTGTAGAGCGGCCTGCCAAGGCTCCGCTCCAGTCAAGTCCCGACGCCAGCAGCACGTGCACAGCATCCGGGAAGGTCTGCCGTCCGGCCCATGTTGCATTCAGCGCAACAACGTTGCATCGGTTACGTCACTCCAGGCAGGAGTGGGCCGACGAGATCAGCCGCCAGCCGATCTCGCCGAAGAACCCTCGGTCAGCACGGGACATCGTGTTCGATGTTGCATCAGCTGTAATTCCGCGCATTGTCATACCGGCGTAGAGCACTTATTCCTGAGGCGTCGCATTCCTCCGGTTGCGTGGTCAGCCGCCGCACGCGCAGCCGGCGGCGGCCTTCGCCTCGGCCGGGCTCTGGGACGGGTCGAAGGCTTCCTCGTCCGGCGTGCAGCAGGCGGTGGTGCCGCAGCAGGCCTCCGGCGCGCTGTCGGCGCTCTTGCCGAGGATGTCGGCGTTGGCCTTCACGACGTAGACCTCCCAAGGCTCCTTGCCGGGCCCGTGCACCCACACCTTGTCCTGCAGCGCGTAGCAGCAGGAGGTGTCGCTCTCCTCGAACGTGGCCAGGCCAGCGTCCTTGAGGCGGGTGGTGGCGGCGGTGACCTGCTCGGTGCTCTCGACCTCGACGCCGAGGTGGTCGAGCCGGGTGTCCCCGCCGGTCTCGCCCTCGATGAGGACGAGCTTGAGCGGCGGCTCGGTGATGGCGAAGTTCGCGTAGCCGGGGCGGCGCTTGGCCGGCTCGGCGCCGAAGAGCCTGGAGTAGAAGGCGATGGAGCCTTCGAGGTCGGCGACGCGCAGGGCGAGCTGAACACGGGACATGGCGGTCTCCCCGATCCGAGGTCTTGTTTCGACATCTGTCGATACAGCGAGCTTGCCTCTTCGAATAGATGGCCGTCAACATAGACGCATGTCGAATCTGGAATTGCCGGTGCTCGGTCAGGACGACGCGGTGGCGTGCTGCTCGCCGATGGTCCGCGAGCCCTTGGGCGAGGAAGCCGCCGCCGACCTGGCGAAGATGTTCAAGGCCCTGTCGGACCCGGTGCGGCTGCGACTGCTGTCCTTGATCGCCTCGCACGAGGGCGGCGAGGCGTGCGTCTGCGACCTGACCGGGCCGTTCGACGTCTCCCAGCCGACCATCTCCCACCACCTCAAAGTGCTGCGCGAGGCCGGCCTGGTCGGCTCCGAGCGGCGCGGGACCTGGGTCTACTACTGGGTGCTGCCCGCCGCCCTCGCCAGGCTGTCCGCCCTGCTCCAGGCCCCGGCCGCCACCGCTGCCGTCCCGGCAGGGGGCGCGAGATGACCGAGATGGCTCCGCTCGGACGCCGGGCCGCGGTCGAGTTCGTCGGCACCGGCGCCCTGGTCGCCGTCGTGGTCGGCTCCGGCATCCAGGCCACCAGGCTCTCCCAGGACGTGGGCGTGCAGCTGCTGGCCAACTCGCTGGCCACCGTCTTCGGCCTGGGCGTGTTGATCGCCCTGCTCGGCCCGGTCTCCGGCGCGCACTACAACCCCGTGGTCACCCTGGCCGCCTGGTGGACCGGCCGCCCGGGCGGCGACGGTCCGACCCTGCGCGAGGTTGCCGCCTACCTGCCCGCGCAGATCCTCGGCGCGATCGGCGGCGCGGTGCTGGCGGACGCGATGTTCGCCGAGCCGCTGGTGCACTGGTCCACCCACGACCGCTCGGCACCGCACCTGTGGCTGGGCGAGGTCGTCGCCACGGCCGGGCTCGTGCTGCTGATCTTCGGCCTGGCCCGCGCCGGCCGCGCGCACTTCGCCCCGGTCGCCGTCGCCTCCTACATCGGCGCCGCGTACTGGTTCACCTCCAGCACCAGCTTCGCCAACCCCGCCGTGACGATCGGCCGGGCGTTCACGGACACCTTCGCCGGCATCGCACCCGCCTCGGTGCTGCCGTTCATCGCCGCCCAGCTCGTCGGCCTGGCGGTCGGCGTCGCCCTGGTCGCCCTGCTCTTCGGCCGCCCCACCGCCGCTGCCGCCGCCGAGGACGTCGTGGTCCCGCACGGCGAATACCACCCCGCCGCCACCGGCCGCTGAACCCCACCCCGCCGCTCCTGCCCGAAGGAAGAACCCTTGAGCTCTCCCGCCGTCCCGTCCGTGCTGTTCGTCTGCGTCCACAACGCCGGCCGCTCCCAGATGGCCGCCGCCTTCCTCACCCGCCTCGGCGGCGAACGGGTCGAGGTCCGCTCGGCCGGCTCCGCCCCCGCCGACACCGTGAACCCGGCCGTGGTCGAGGCCCTGGCCGAGGTCGGCATCGACATCTCCGCCGAGACGCCGAAGGTGCTCACCACCGAGGCGGTCCAGTCCTCCGACGTCGTCATCACCATGGGCTGCGGCGACGCCTGCCCCTACTTCCCCGGCAAACGCTACCTGGACTGGAAGCTGGAGGACCCGGCCGGCCAGGGCGTCGAGGCCGTGCGCTCGATCCGCGACCAGATCGAGCAGCTCATCCGGGGACTGCTCGCCGAGCTCGGCATCGAGCCGGTCGCGTGACCACCACGTCGGTGACCGTCACCGCGATGCTCGCGGAGCACGCCGAGCAGGTGCTGGCGATCTACCAGGCCGGCATCGACGGCGACGCCACCTTCGAGACCACCGCACCGACCTGGGACGCCTTCGACGCCACCCGGCTCGCCGAGCACCGCCTGGTCGCCCTCGACGGCCACCGGGTGCTGGGCTGGGCCGCCGTCGTGCCGGTCTCCGACCGGTGCGCGTACCCCGGGGTGGTCGAGCATTCCGTCTACCCCGAATCACGAGGGCAGGGCCTCGGCCTCGCACTGCTGACCGCGTTGCTGGCCTCCACCGACGCCGCCGGGATCTGGACCGTCCAGTCCGGCATCTTCCCCGAGAACACCGCCAGCCTCGCCCTCCACGCCCACGCCGGCTTCCGTGTCGTCGGCACCCGCGAGCGCATCGGCCGGCACCACGGCATCTGGCGCGACGTCACCCTCGTCGAACGTCGAAGCCCAACCATCTTCTGAGTCAAGGCGGTTGGACGGCATCGACTCCCCGGCGTGAAGTTGGCGTGCCGTGTTGCATTGAACGCAACATCGTTGCATTTGGTGAGCCAGACCTGGCCAGGAACCAGCTGAGGGAGCAACCCCCAAGGTTGCTCCCTCGCGAATCAGCTGGTCAGAGCCGATGGCAGCGAATGCCGTATGTTGCATCCGCCGCAATACCGCTCGTTACTGCAGGTACAGCCCGGCGAAGACCCCGTCGAACCCCAGAGCGATCCGGGCCTCGTCGAGGGTCCGGTAGTTCGTCCAGCTCGGGTTGTCGGCGAGCATCGCGTCGAAGTCCCGGCGGGTGATCTCCGGCTCCAGCCACTCCGCCCCGCAGCGGCACCGGATCCAGACGTGGCGGCGGTGATTGATCAGCAGCCAGTCGCGCCGGGCCCGGCAGCTGGAGCAGGTCACCGGGATTCCGCGCAGGGCCAGTTCGGTGGGGCACTGCACAAGGCGGACGGCCTCCGGGCCGCTCGGAGGCTGGGTCTCGTATTCCAGCTGCAGGAGCGGGTCGGTGCCGGCGGAGGTCGGAGCGATGATCGGGGCCGGAGTGGTGGTCTGCTCGGTGGTTCTAGGCACAGGCTCTCCGTTCGCGGTGCTCGGGTTCTTGCGTAACACCTGGTGGGACCGGGTGTCGAGAAGGTTTTGAGGTGGTCCGCCAGACGGCGGTGTGTCCGCCGGACCACCCGTCAGCGGCGGGGTGCCGAGCCGCGCGGGTCGGTCGCGAGCCGGGCCGATGTCGGCTGAGCGGTGCGGGTCCGCGCTGGCTCAGTCGCGGCTCGGGTACCAGCGGTCGTTCCGGTGCGCGGCCGTTGGGGGTTAGCGGGCAGGTCAGCGATGCGGCGGATGCGCCAGACGAGGACGTCGGTGGTGTCGCGGGCGGTTTCAAGTTCCCGCCAGGAGGTGGCCTCCGCGAGCAGCGCCTGCGGGTCGTGGCCGGCCTGCTCTGCCTCGGCGAGCACGGCGGCCAGAGCATCGTACTCGCGGACCGGGCCTGCCGGGGTGTCCGTCTTGCCAAGGGGGGCCGTACGGATCGTGGCCTCATGGCGGAGGCGCTCGGGCTCGGGCAGGGTGCGCCCAATCTCGCGCATCGTCCGCATCTGGGTGGCGCCGGCCTGCTGGTATGCGGCGTGCAGGTGTTCGGCGGCCTGGCGGGAGGCGGCTGCCTGCTGGGCGTGGCCCCGGGCGGAGTGCCAGCGGGCGGCGGCCAGGGCGACGAGGACCAGCGTGGACAGGACCATGGCGGTGGCGCCGCCGTCCTCCCCTCGACCGAGCGCGCTGCCGGCGTGGACGATTCCGCGGGCGGCCGAGCGCAAGGCGCGGATGTCGACGTTCTCCGCGCGGACGTGGCTGCGAGTGGCGCGTTCGAAGGCCCTTGCGGCTTCTCGAAGTTCGGCGCGGGTGGCGGCTGGTGAGGTCTGGGCGAGGGCGTCGAGGAGTTCGCCCGCGCCGATGAGCTGGGCGGCGGCCTCGTCGTCGTCCTGGTCGAGGACGGCGGCGGCGCGCTCGGCGGTGCCGGCGGCGTCCCGGCGTCGGCGCGCGGGAGCGGAGCGGTCGGACCAGGCCGGCCGGTTGTCCGGTTCCGGGGCGTTGGTGGCGGGGGCGTCGTCGAGGCGGCGGCGAATCCGAGGGAGGGAGAGGTCGGGGGCCAGGGTGCTGCCGGCGAACCAGATGGGCTCCCGGTCGCGGTTGCGGTCGCCGGGCAGGGCGACGTTGTAGCCGAGGACGTCGCCGGAGGGGGCGTGGCGGAGCTTGACCCGCAGGCCAGCCTCGCGCAGGCGGATGAAGAACTCGGCTTCGGTGGCGGCTCCGGCGACGGCCTGGCGGACGGCCTCGCGCAGGGTCTCGCGCGGGGTCTCGGTGCGGCCGACGCGCTGGGCCTTGAAGTGTTCCTGGCTGGTGGGGGTCCTGGCGGCGGTGCCGTCGCCGGGGTTGAGCTGGCGCAGGCCGTACTCCTTCTCGATGAGGCGGGCCTCGGCCTGGGCCTTGGGGCGGTCGAAGCTGAGGTTGGCGAGGCGGCCGTCCTGGCGGACCAGGGTGGCGGCGATGTGGATGTGGTCGGGTGCGTGGCGGACAGCGACCCAGCGGCAGGCGGTGGTGTCGCCTTCGGGGGCGATGCCGGTGGCATGGACGATGCGCCGGGCGATCGCGGCCCACTCGGCGTCGTCGAGGTGCCGGTCGCCGGGGGCGGCGCGGACCGAGCAGTGCCAGATCTTGCGGGCCGGTGCCTGCTCGCCGAGGGCCTTGACGGGCTGGTCGAGCTGGTTGGCGAGTTTGGCGACCTCGTGCGGTTCGGGGTTGGGGCCTGGGTCGGGGGCGAATCCGTTCCAGGAGGCGACGAGGTGCTGGTCGGTGTGCTCGTTCGCTTTGCCGGGCCCGAAGAGGTAGTCGATGAGGGGGAAGCTGCGGTCGGTGCCGGTGCGGATCTTGGGGATCACCGGCGGACCATCCAGGCCACAGCCTCGTCGACAGCGTCGATTGACTCCTGGACGCGGGCCAGGAGCTGTCGAAGCTCGACGCCGGGCTGGCCGCCAGCGTTGACGTAGTGGGTGAGCTGGTTGAGGTTGTTGCCGGCCGCGCCGAGCTGACGGTTGGACTCCATGAGTTCCTGGATACCGCGCCGGTAGTCCGCGACCGCGGCGTTCGGGTCGGAGCTGGTGGCGGCGGCCAGGACGGCAGCTGCGGTGTAGCCGCCAGGGGCGAGTTCGGCCCGGTCAGCGGCGCGCTTCAGGAGGGCCCACTCGGTGTCGCTGAAGCGGGGGCAGACGCGGTTGGTGCGCGGCACGCTCTGGCGAAGGCGGCGACGGGTGACAGTGCGGACGGCTTCGGCGCTCGGCTGCTGTTGCGGTTCCTCCCCTGTGGTCGGCACCCCTGGGCCGCCTCCCCGGTCGGCGGAAGGCACCCCTGGGCCTGCCGCCGACCGGGGAGCCGCCGCCCCCTTCGGGGCGGGGGCGGGGTAAGGACTCCTTACCCCATAACTTGCTCCGCCAGGAGCCTGATCGCGGTCACGCTCCGGTCCGGGGGTGGTGCCGTCCGACCTGGTGGTGGTCACCGGCTGGCCTCGGTGTCGCGCTTGCGGATCTCGCGGACGAGGTCCTCGACGAAGTCGAGGGCGAGGACGGGGTGGTGGAGGGTCCAGGGGCGGGAGTGCCGGCCACGCTGGACGCTGCGGGTGCCGTCCGGGCCGGTTTCGACGCGGTGGAGGTGTCCGCGCAGGTGCAGGACAGCGAGCCAGGAGTCCGCCTCGGCCCAGGTGGCGGGGGTGGTGCGCATGCTGGGGTGCTCCCGTTCAGTAGTGGCTCGGGTGGGTAACCGGCCGGGGTGACCGTGTCGGTCACCCCGGCGGTCGGATGAAGGTCAGTCCCGGTCTGCGGTGACCGGCTGACCGTGCTGGTCGCGGAGCTGGGCCATCAGCTGGGTCAGGGTGTCGCTGGACAGGGGGATCTGCTGACCCCGGATCGCCTGGGCAACCACCTTGCGGGTCAGCTTGTCCTCCTCCTTGACCGCCTGTCGGGCGATCTTCAGCAGGTCCTCGGTGTCCAGGTCAGTGCGACGGTCACCATCCCGGTCACTGACCTGTGGGGCGGCGACCGAGGTCTCGACCGGCTGACCGGCGACCTCGGCGAGGCTGACCTGCTGGGCAGTGACCGGCCCGTTCTCCGCCGGTTGGCCAGTGTCCGACCGGGCGGTGTCCGGGTGACCGGCCAGGTCAGCGGGCTCGGTCAGGCTGACCGGGCTGACCGGGGTCGGTATCGGCCGCTTCTCCGACGCGGTGACCGGGCGGCTGACCGGCTGACCCGCACCGGGGTGACCGGCGCCGTCGTGACCGCTGGTCAGCGCGCCCGGTCGCTCGGCCCGGTCAACCTCGGCGGCGACCTGACCGCGGTCAGCGTCGGCCGATCGGTCACCGCAGCCCGCCGGGTCAGCCAGGTTGACCTGTCCGCGGGCGATGAGGATGTAGAGGTGGACGGCGCCGGCCAGGGCGAGCGGGGCGATGGTGGACAGCACCGCGACCACCGCGTCGCCCAGCCGAAGGCCCATGGTGGTGTTCTGCTCGTTCAGGCGCACCGCGTGCAGGGCGTTGGCCCACAGGCTCGCCCCGGTGGCCGCACCGAACAGCGTCCAGACGTAGATCCGGGCCCGCAGTGGGGCGTCGCGCAGCACCAGCAGGGCCCGCACACCGTAGGAGATGAACCCGTCGATCACGAACGGGAACAGGTAGGTGAGGAAGCCTCGGACGTGGATGGCGACGGCCATCTGCTGGAGTGCGTCATAGCTGAGCGCGCAGCCGGCGGCGCCGAGGGCGATGACGACGGCCCGGTCCCAGCCGGTGACGTGCGCGGAGTTCGGCGTGGTTGAGGTGGTGGTGGTGCTCATGCGGCCGTCCCGAAGTCCTCGCGGTTCAGCTGGTCGGCGGTGTCGCCGGTCGCGGCGGCGCGGGCGGCGCCCTCGGCGATCTGCCGGTGGCGGATCGCGCGGCGGGTCTCCCGGTAGAGCTTGAGCGCGTGCTCCGGGGTGATCTTGAGGAGCCAGGCGAGGCGTTCGACCGTGACGCCATGTCGGTATCCGGCGAGGACGACGGCGCGGCGCTCGGCCTTGGTGATGTGGATGTCGCGTCCGGCGAGGGTGGCGTTGACGCGGCTGTAGTCGAGGCGGTGGGCCAGCCTGGTGTGCAGGGGTCCGCGTTCCTCCTCGGTGAGGCCGCCCCGGATGCCGTGGGTGTCGCCTCCTTCGAGGGCGGCGTCCAGGCAGGCGCGGGCGACGGGGCACTGGGCGCACAGCGCCTTGGCGGTGGCGATCTTGTCGGCTTCCTCCGGCCCTGGGAAGAAGGTCTCCGGATCGACGGGGTTGTACTCGGTCGGGTTGCAGACGGCCTGGTCCTGCCAGGCGTGGTCACCGAGCGAGCGGTGGCGGACAGGGCCGGTCGTGGTGGCGGTCATGCGGGGTAGCTCCGATCGCTCTCCGCGCGCAGGGCGGCGTCGGCGGAGAGGTGCGCTGGGTCGGTGAAGGTTGGGCGGCTCGCCATGGGGCGGCCGGGCGCGACGGCGGTCAGGCGGCGCGCTGGAGGCGTCTGCGGTCGACCGGCTCGAAGCTGACCCGGGTGGTCATCTGGGCGAGCCGGGAGGTGACGCGGTCACCGAGGCAGGTGCGCAGGTCCTTGATCGGCAGGTTGGTGGTGATCAGGGTCGGGAGCATGTGGTTGTAGCGGCGGTTGATCAGCCGGTAGGTCTGCTCTTCGACGAACTCGGTCGACTTGGCGGCGCCGAGGTCGTCCAGGATGAGCAGCGGCACCCGGCTGTAGGCCGCAAGCACTCGCTCGGCATCCGTGTCGGCTCCGGGGCGGAGTTCGGCGTAGAGGTCGGCGGCGGTGGTGGCGCGCCAGCGCACGCCGATGCCGGCCTGGACGAGGGCGCGGACGGCGCCGTACGCCTCGTGGGTCTTGCCCGCGCCGACGACCCCGGCCATCAGCAGGCTGGGGCCGGTAGCGACCTGGCGGCGGGCGCCGAGGCTCGGCGGGATGGCCTGGGCGGTGACCTGCCGAACCCATGCCAGGACCTCGGGGTGCTCGGCGACCGCGTCGCGGTAGCGCGGCGGCATCCCGGCGGACAGGACCTCCTCCGGCGAGTACGGCTCCGCCTCGTCCGGGAGGGCATCGACCGTGGCCTGGTCGATGCCGCGGGCGGCGAGGATGCGGGCCATCCGGTCGAGCACCGAGGGGCCGTCGGCGAGGGTCTGCGGGTCGCGGTGGGTGCGCATCACAGCTCCTCGGCGTAGGCGGCGACGGCGTCGACCGGGTTGGTCCACGCCTGGTGAGCGGGCACGTTAGGCCGGAATCCCGGCCGCGCCAAACCGGCGCCTCGTGCGTTCATGGCGTCGTTGACCAGGCTCGGCAGCCGGGACGGGTGGCCCTGGATCTCTGCGAACCGCCGCAGCCCGGTCCGGACGTGTTCGGCGGCGATGCCCTCGTCCAGCAGGGTCTTGACGACCTTGCCGAGGTGGCCGAGCACGCTGCCCGGCGGACGCTCGGCGCAGGCGGCGACGTACTCGCCGATCAGCTGGCCGGCCGAGACGGTGTCCGCGTCGGGCGCCTGGCGCCCCGTAGGGAAAGAGGATCCAGGATCCAAGATCCTAGATCCAGGCACCGAAGGCTCCGGGAGGTCTCGGCGAACCTTCGGAGAGGCTTCGCCGAATGCCACCTGACCTGCGGTTTTCTGGTGGGCGAGAACCGGCTCGCGATCGGCGTCGATCGCCGGGTCCACCGCTTCGGCGGCGTCAGGAGCTGTCTGCGCCGGAGACGCCGGGAAGGACCCGTGCGGCTGGTCGAGGGCTGCTGGAGTGTTCGCCGAGGTTTCGGCGAACACTCGGGGAGCACTCGGAGCGACCGAGGGTGCGGGTTCCGGGGTGTCAGCGAGGGCCGCCCGCTGGATGCACGGACCCTTGCAGACGCCGCACCGCTCCGGCTCGCAGTGCGGGCACGCGGGCAGCCGGGACAGGCTCGGCTTGTCGATCTTCTGGTGCTTGCGCCAGGTCGGGTAGTGAAAGTACTTCCGTCCGTCGCAGCCGGTGTAGCGGCAGATCGCGCCGACTGAGGCGAGCTGCTGGAGGTGGTCCTCGACGTCCGTGCGGGTGATCTCGTCGCGCATCGGCCAGATGAGGCCGCAGACGATCGCCGCGTTGTCGCGGTGGCGGCCCTGGTCGTCGGCGTGGTTGGTCATGCCGAGGAAGGTGAGCATTGCCGGGATGGACACCTCTGCGAGCGTCTCGGAGACCCAGGTCTCCGGCTTGACGGGTCGGATGCGCGCCATGTCAACGGCTCCGGACTGCGGCAGCAGCAAGCTGCCCGGTGGCGAGGTCGAGGGTGTGCGGGCGCGTCCAGTCCGCGTCCGGCCAGGTCCGCAGCACCCAGCGGGCGGCAGTCTTGGTGGTGTTCCGGCTCAGCGTGAGCTGCCCGCCGTGCGCGTCGAGCGCCACCGTGTAGGGGTGGGGCCACTGGCGGCTGGGGTCAGTGAGGCTGACGCGGATGGTGACCGCGCCGGGGATCATGTCCGCGAGCTGGGCTCCGAGCCGCTGCTGGCTTGGGCCGGGCGCCGCGTAACGGGTTTCCCTGGACAGGGTGGGCATGCGATACTCCGTGGTTCGTAGGAGCGCGTGCGGCGGCCTCTCGTGCAAAAGAAGTCCCGCCGCCCGCGTGGTTGTGAATCGGCGCCTTTGCGGCGCTGGCCCGGCGTCCAGGAGTTGGTAGCTCCAGGACGCCGGTCTCATTTCTGGCCGTGGCCTAGGGCATCCGCTGTCCCTTCCGGCCTGCCCGCCATCGCGGCGGGACCAAAACCATAGGGCGACCAGGGGTCACACATCCATCCCTTAACTCGCAGGTCAGAGAAGGCTTTTCCACATGCAGCTCCCTGAGGTGCCCTCCCGGCCGGCCACCGGGCGGCTGTCGCGGATCTCCCGCGCCCGAGTGGCGGTAGCGCTCGGGCGCGGGATGGGTCAAAAGCCGACGCCAGTCACACCGTCCCGCCGACGCCCGACCAGGCTGCATACCTTGCGCTATCGATCGGTGTGCGATACTCCGGTATCGAGAATCATGACGGCGCCGCCTGGCGACAGGCTGCGGTGTCGAACTCACCTGCGTCTCCAATTGCCGGCGACAACGGACCCGGCCAGGTCCAGCCAGCCGGGCCCGGAGGCCCGGCGAGGGTTGATTGGGGCGAAGATGCGCTGCCCGTAGGTAAGACGAGCAACGCTCCGATAGCGCACAGTATGCTACATGCTTACGGCTATCAAGCTGATGGTCGGGTCGTTACCCAGAGTTGATAATCGCCAGCTGCCACCAGGAGTATCCGGATGCCCGCTCGCCGCTTCGACGGACAGGAACTCCGCCGTGCCCGCAGAGCCCGCGAACTCTCCCAGGAGGCCCTGGGACGCGCTCAGGGTGTCGGCGTCGAGCAGCCCACGGTCGCGAAGTGGGAGACCGGTGCGACGTTCCCCGAGCCGGAGCGGCTGCCCGCCATCGCGCGGGCGCTCGGCGAGCCGCTGAACGCGCTGTTCCCGCGCGACGGTGAGCCAGATCTGGCCGACTTGCGGTGCGATGCCGGCTACCCGCAGAAGAGGACCGGCGAGCTGATCGGCGCCAAGTCCCACATTCCTGTCAGCAACGCGGAGCGGGGGGTGCGGCGGCTCGCCGACGCCTACGTCCCGCGCCTCGCCGACGCCTACGGCGTCACCGAGAAGCAGCTCCTGGCGGCGCAGGACCGATCGTTCGGTGTAATCCCCGCCGCCAAGGTCAGCACGCCGCCGGCTCCGCGGACTCTCGCAGAGAAGCTCACGTACCTGCTGGAGACGACCTTCCCGAGCCGCCAGCCGACCGATGCCGAGATCGCGGCGGCCATCAACGGTCACGCCGGCATTGACGTCATCTCCGCCAGCGCCGTGAAGGCTCTGCGTACTGGCACGCCCCCACCCTCCGAGGTACTTGCCGGGCTCGCGGCCGGCGTCGTCCTGGAGGGCTTGGCCGAGTTCTTCGGGGTCACCCCGCTCTACTTCCAGAGCGACGAGCAGTTGGAGCGCCAAGTCGTGGACGCCATCAGCCTGCTGGCCCTGCGCGGAAGCGCCGACGACTTCGCCCTGGCAGCCCGCGGCGGCCAAGGCCGCCTCGACCCGGCGATGCTCGCCAAGATCAGCGCGATCGTGGCGGAGGTACAGAAGAACGCGGACCCCCGCCGCTGAGGCGAGGGCCCGCTTCGGTCAGTTCTTCACCAGAGCCAGGCGGTGGCGGTCGCGGCGCCGAGCGCGGCGCCCGCCATGGTCTGCGCGACGGTGTGGTAGTTCAGTGCCACCCGCGACCAGCAAACGGCGACGACCAGTGGGTACGCGGCGATCCACCAGGGTGAGTGGACCACGGCCAGCATGGTGACCACCGCGCTGGCGACCGCGCTGTCCACGGAAATCTTCCAGACCGTGTTGACGGCGAGCAGGCCCACGGTCATCGCCCACAGGGCGATCATGGCGACAAGAATGTCGTACGGAGCGTGGCCGAGGACCATCACGAGGGAGCCGAGGCCGATTGAGCCGAGGATGACGCCAAAGATCGGTGCTCGCTTGGTGCGGTCAACCACGTGCCGGTCGCCCCAGGTCCCTCTCTTGCGCTCCCACTCGATGTAGCTCGCCGGGATGATGCCGGCGCACAGCGCGGCCAGGAGCCCCCAGCCGATGCCGGTCCAGCTGCCGGCGGCAGCGGCCCCGAGGCCGGTCAGTCCGCCGAGCAGAACGTTGCGCGGCTGCAGGACATCGGTCACGGTACGGGCGACGGTGGTCGTGTTCACAGCGCCATCTCCTCCATCTCCATGGCGAGTTCCTCTGCCTCGGCGCTCTCAAGCAGCTCCCGGATCTGGGCGTCGCTCGCGGCGGCGTATGCCTCCTCGACGCGCAGCAGCCACGCGGCCTCCGCGTTCGTGTCCGAGATCGGCTTGCTGGGCAGCGCGGGAGCCGGCACATCGTAGCGGCGGCCCGCTTGAGCGTTCGCCAGCGCGGCCTTGATCCACAGTGCCTCGGCTGCCGCCTGCGGGTCGGTGCTGCCGTCCACGGCCTCTTCGATCACGGGGAGCAGCACGGGCGAGGCGTGGTGGCGCAGCTGCTCGACCACGTCCGCAATGTCCTGGGTGCACCGGTCCAGCCGCACGTCCATCGGCGGGTCGGTCCGGGTGAGCTCGCGCCAGCGGCTGGCCGGACGCTGGAACGGGACGTCAGGGTACACGGTGACCAGGTCGTTCCACAGCGGGTAGAGGCGCCAGAGTGCGCGCCAGGATCTCCACCGCGACGCGGCGGCGTTGGTGGTCGGGATGCTGACGCCCAGAGCAAACGTCAGGAAGAGCAGGATCTGCATGTACTCGGTGTAGATGCCCAGTTGGTGGTTGAAGCTGGGGGCGAGCGGCGTGGCCAGGGTGACCCACATGAACGTCGTCCGGATCGCGACGTAGGCCACGCCGATCGCCATGGCGATGGCCATGAGGCCCAGTCCGATGCGCAGGAGGCGGGTCTCGGCGCGACGCATCGCGCTGGTCCACTGGTAGCAGGTGACGGCGCTCGACGCACCCAAGTACACGTAGAAGATGCTCTCGTACAGGATCGCGCCCCACTGCCCGGCGTGGTCGGGGACGAAGTCCACACTGGGGTGGGAGCGGTTCACCACGGTGAAGAAGAGCACCGTCATCAGCCCGAGCATCGCGACTGCGGCTTTCCAGGCGACCCGTTCGATCCAGCGGGCGACGGCGACGTGGCGCGGGATCACCTCCTGGTTGGTCTTGCCGTAGGAGGCGACCACGTACGTGAGGATCGCGAGGATCGCGCCGGTGCTCACGTAGTGCTTGAGAAGGACCGACAGATCGGTGATCGGCTGGCGGTTCATCAGGTTGATCACGCCGGGGCTCTTGAGCCACAGCGCCACCGCGAAGCCGGCGTAGCAGCCCCAGAGAGCGCGACGGTGCGCGTCCCCGTAGAGGACCGCGGGCAGTCTCCAGACCGCGACGGCGGTCATCGTGGTCGCGGCGATGTACGCAGCGAGAGCAAGCACGGCTGGTTCTTCCTTCTCTTCTTATCTCTGGCCACGACGGGGCGGGGCCACGGGGTGGGACAGGGTTTGCTCCAGGAGGCTGACCATGTCGCCCCCGGCGGGGTGGAACTGGCGCTGGACGATGCGCTTGATCAACGACGCTGACAACTCCGCTTCCTGCTCCTCGCGGGTGTCGTAGCGCGCGCGGGCCTGGACAACGGCGCCGCTGCCCATCCGCTCGACCAGGCCTTGGCGCAGGTGCTCGGGCAACAGGAGCTGCAACTCGTCCGAGCCGAGGCTAGTGCCGTGGTCGAACCACTCGTGCACCAGCTCGTGGAGCTTCACGTGGTTCGTTTGGTGCTGCGTGGGCCTCGGTCGGTAGAAGATCAGGGAGAGCTCGTCCGCCCGCATCCGCAGGCCGCAGGCCGTACGCAGGTCACTACCGCGGTCATCGAGCGGGACCAGCTTGATGGTGCGCCCGCTCGCCGCCTCCATGGCGGCCACGAGCCCCTCGATCGTGAATGGGTCCGGCAGCGGCAGATCTGCCAGCTTTCTTTCGCACTCGCGGCGAAATCGGCGCATCGTCGTCAGCATGCCGGCCAGCTCCTCAGCAACCGCAACGCTCGTTGCGCGCTGAGGACCCTGCCGTGTCTGGTGCCCGCCAGTGGCGGGCTCGACAATTGGCCGGCCGGCGGCTGAGGCGCCGATTGTTGAAGGGTAGACACCGGGTCCTCATGGGGGTTGGTCGGTCAAGGTGCAGTGCTTGCCAGCGGGTCCTACCGGCCGCCAGGGAACGTTTGGGACGCGGCAGAGTCATCGCCGCCGCACGTGGACACGGCACAGGACGTCGACTGGCACGGCGCCAGTGAGCGCTGCTACTGCTCGCTCAGCGATCACCGCGTCGTTGCAGAACGAAGGTGCTCGCCCCGGCGCGCAGGTTGTCGAGTCGGTCCTGGGCTTCCCCTCGCACGCCTAGGACCGATGACGGCCCACGGCAGGGTCAGTGGCCCATTCCGGCGCCGCCGTCGACGGGAAGGACTGCACCCGTCAGGTATCCGGCTGCGTCGCTTGCGGCGAATGCGACTGCGGCTGCGATCTCTTCGGGACGGGCCATGCGCCCGAGCGGAACGCGCTGGACGAGCGTCTCGCGCTGTTCCGGAGTCAGGGCCGCGGTCATGTCCGTTTCCGTCAGGCCCGGGGAAACGACGTTGCTGGTGATGCCACGCGGGCCGAGTTCGCGGGCCAGGGAACGGGCGAACCCGATCAGGCCGGCCTTGGACGCGGCGTAGTTCGCCTGCCCGGCCTCACCGGTCATGGCGACGGCGCTGGAGATGAAGACCAGGCGGCCGTGCTTGGCGCGGAGCATCCCTCGCGAGGCCCGCTTTGCCGCCCGGTAGGCACCCACGAGGTTCGTCTGCAGCGTCGCGTTGAAGTCCTCTTCGGCCATCCGCAGCAGCAGGGTGTCCCGAGTGATCCCGGCGTTGACGACAAGGATCTCCACCGGTCCGTACTGCTCCTCAACCTCTGTAAAGGCCCGGTCAACCGACTCCGGTGAGGTCACGTCGCACTGCACTGCCAGGAGCCCCTCCACTGCCTGCCCACTGCGGGACGTGACTGCCACCTGGTGTCCGTCCGCAGCGAGCTTCCGGGCGACCGCCAGGCCGATGCCGCGGCTTCCGCCTACCACCAGAGCAGAACGGGACATGGGGGACTCCTTACCTGTGACGCATAGCGCCGAACTCGTCTTACAGCCCCCCGACGCGATCACGATGCCAGGGCGGGACGGGAACTCGCACTTCCAGAACTCCGACTTCCGGAAGTGACAGTTCCGGAAGTCGAAGTTCCGAACCGCACACGTTGGGCACAGAGAGTAAGAATGATCAAGAATTTCGATCACTGGAAGGTTCGAGGTCAGCTGCACCTGAACAGTGGGAACTTGACGCGCCATAAGGCGATCCAGGCAACTGGTCTACGCCTCCTAACTCATCATCATTCCGAGAAATCCCCAGTGCGATACGATGCAAGCCCTCCAGGGCGCCTCGAATGTGGCCTTTCCCACACAGGTCTTGCTCCACTCCGGCGGCGCCCTGGAGCAGTTCGCCGGCTGACATAGAATCGACCCCATGGGAACCGACTATGAGCGTCTCGCCGCTCGCGACGAAGAGCTCGCCAGCATGGTGCAGCGGTGGCGCCGAAGAATGGATCCCAATGCCATTCCCGGCCTACACCGAGGCCATTCCCGCCGCAAGCGAGAGCTCTCCAAAAGCGAAGTGGCTCGACTGACTGGCGTCAGCGTCAAGTGGTACGGAAAACTGGAGAATGGGGAAGCGGCCCAGTTCTCCGATCAATTCCTTGACCGCCTCGCATACGCTCTCCGCCTGAGCGACGCGGAACGGATCGGCCTGTACCACAAGGCAACTGGTCGAAGTCCAGCCCCAAGAGGGCCAGAGCCGGACGCGATGGCCTCTATGGACGCCGACATGCAGCGCCTCCTCGACAAAGTACTGCCGGACCCGGCCTACATTTCGGATCTGGCATGGAATGTAGTCGCGCACAATAACCCGTCCCGCGAGATGTACCCCTGGGTCTACCAGCCGAACATCATGAGATGGGCTTTCCTGTTCCCCGAGGCGCGCGAGCAGCTTGTCAATTGGAAGGAATCCTGGGCCCACCCCTTCCTCGCCCAGATCCGGACGGCCGCCGCCCAGTATCCCGAAAACGATCAGCTGAAGTCTCTCGTCAAGGACATTCTGGAGGGCTGCCCGGAGGCCCAGGAACTGTGGGACCGGCACGACTTCTACGAGCACCCCGACGGCGATATCCGCAGAATGCGAATTCCTCACGGTGGGGCCAAGGAAGTTCCCGTGCGCATCATGGCCCTGGCTCCGCTGAGGAATAAACAATTGCGGTTCATCGTGGCCTTCCACGGCGTCTGATCAGTTCACACAGGCTCCGCCCATTCCGCGGTCGGCGAGGGGCCGGTGTGCCAGCCGAAGGCGCAGGGGACATCCAGGATGCCGGGGAGTCATGAACGCCTTGGCGCACAAAGCTTCGAGGTCGACCTCGGTGCTGTCGTACGTGCCGAGGGCTCGGAAGGTTCAGGCAAGCCCGCGGATGAGGATATCTGCGCCGTCCAGCAGGCATGGGTTGCTGCCCGCCCCGGCCACTCAGCCCGATCTGTCAGAACGGCGCAAGTCGAGTGATGACGGTCACGCGAAAGATTCGCCACTCCGGCCAGTCGTTTCTCCGGATACGTCTCGCCAGGCGGTGAGCCTCATGACCGGCGCCCGCCGGCACTGATCCGTGCCCTTTGTCGGCGACGGGACCGCCGATGGCCTCCCGCCCCTTCGTCCTGTTGAGCGTCGCAACCTCCGTCGACGGTCACATCGACGACGCCTCCCCCCGAGCGTCTGCTGCTGTCGAACGCTGAGGACTTCGACCGCGTCGACCAGGTAAGAGCCGAATCCGACGCCATCCTCATCGGCGGAAACACTCTGCGCAGCGACAATCCCCGTCTGCTGGTCAACAGCGAGAAGCGCCGCGCCGACCGGATCGTGGCCGGCAAGCCCGAGTACCCGCTCAAGGTCACCATCTCCGCCAGCGGCGACCTGGGCCGGGACCTCAAGTTCTGGCACTTCGGCGACAAGAAGGTCGTCTACACCACCGACGCTGCCGCACCGAAGCTTCGAGAAACGCTCGATGGCCTTGCCGACGTCGTGATCACCGGCCCCACCGTCGACCTCGCCACCCGCGGTGTCGAGCGCCTCATGGTCGAGGGCGGTGGACAGATCCACACCCAGTTCCTCTCCCAGGGCCTGGCCGACGAGATCCACCTCGCCATCGCTCCGCTGCTCGTCGGCGAAGCCGCCGCACCACGCTTCCTCCACCCGGCGAACTACCCCGGTGGAAGCGGCCACCGGATGGCACTTCTGGAAGCCCGGACGATCGGCGATGTCGTGCTGCTGAGGTACGCCCCCAAGCCGACGTCCGACTGATCTTCGGGGGCGCCACGCCCGTCGTAGAGCTCCCGTGCGGGAGAGCCACCGCTGTAGGCCCCGAAGGCTTCCTCGGCCCACGGCCGGGTACGGTGGCTCTCCAAGCGGCGGATAGCCGACGAGCAGCCAGCAGCGCATGCTGAGAGGACCGCGACTGTATGACTGAGGGCATCGGGCTCCCGCCCGAGTGGGTGGCCCGGAAGGTAGTGGCGTACGACGAGCTCCGGTCGGCGTCGGGCTCACTGTGGTGGCTGCAGTCGGATCCCGATCACGGCGGATGCCGCCGGGTCATGCGCGCCGACCGGTCAGGCTCAGCCGTCGCGGTGACGCCCCCCGACGTCTCAGTCGGAGGTCAGCTCCACGCCTACGGTGGCGGCGCCTTCACGGTGACATCGGAGGGAGTCTGGTTCGTCGGTGACGACGGTTCCCTCCTCCGGCAAGCGGCTGGCCGCGTGCCCGAGCGGATCGACTCTGTCGTCGGTTCCGCGCAGTACGGAGATCTCGCTCCAGCACCGGGCGGCGGTCTGCTCGCGGTTCGCGGGGACGACACCGCGGACGAGATCATTGCCGTGTCCCGAGCCGGGCACACGCGGGTCCTGGTTCGCTCCCGCGAGTTCCTTGGCTCTCCTCGGCTGGCGGCAGGAACCCTGGCGTACGTGGAGTGGCAGCGCGAGCAGATGCCGTGGGACAGCACTCGCCTCGTGCTGGCCGACATCCGATCGGACACCGTCGGGCCGACCCGCGTTGTGGCGGGCGGCCCCGGGGAGTCGGTGGTGCAGCCGTCCTGGGGACCGGACGGCCTGCTGTACTTCATGTCGGACCGGACAGGGCGGTGGAACCTGTACCGGCTGCGCAATGACGTGGTGGAGGCAGTCGCGCCGACCGAGGCAGACTGCGCGCCGGCGCCCTGGGAAGGCGGCTACCAGTCGTACGGTTTCACCGGAGACGGCACCGTCGTGCTGACGGTGATGGACGGGTTCGCCACCGAGCTGCTCGCCGTCGATACCGAGGACCGTCGGCGCCGGCTCGGCTCGAATCTCACGTCCGTGAAGCCGTACGTCACCGTCGACGGCAGCCTCCTGGCCGTGGTCGGCTCCACGGCAAGCAGTCCGCCGGCCATCTGGTCGGTCGATCTGTCAGCACGGGCGGACGCCCAGGCATTCCCGGTGGGTGAGGCTTCCGAGTTCCCTGTGCCTTGGAAGCCGGTTCCGCCCTCGGTCGAGACCATCGCGGGTCCGGGTGAGCCGGTGCGCTTCCTGCTGCACCTGCCGCCTGGAGACACACGACCGGCTCCTCTCCTCGTGCGGGCCCATCCTGGCCCGACGGATGACGTCCCCCTACGGCTGGACTGGGTCACTCAGTATTTCGTCAGCCACGGCTTCATCGTCGCCGAAGTTCTCTACCGAGGCAGTACGGGTCAGGGCCGCGCCTTCCGGCAGTCGCTGCACGGCCACTGGGGCTCCTACGACGTAGACGACTGCGCGGCCGTCGCAGAACATCTCCTGACGATCGGCCAGGCAACGCCCGGAGCGGTGTTCGTCAGCGGGGCGAGCGCGGGCGGGTACACGGCGCTCCAGGCGGCATGCCGTCCGGGACCGTTCACTGCCGCTACGGCCATCTCGGCGATCATCGACCCCGGTCGGTGGGAACTGTCTGTTCCGGCGTTTCAGCGTCCGCACGCAGCCGCGCTGCGAGGCCCGGCCGGCGCGGTGAAGCCCGAGCGGGTCCGCTGCCCCGTTCTGGTGATCCATGGCTCCGCCGACACGATCACGTCTGCGGAGGAGGCCATGCGCTTCGCCGACGAGCTGGCCGGCCGAGGCGGTGACCATGGCAGCCTGCTACTGGAAGGCGGCGACCACTACCTGTCGGCGCCCTTGGCACGGGAGCAGGCGCTCCGCGCCGAACTCGACTTCTACCGGCGCATCATGAGCCGCCTGCCAGCTTGACCGCCAGCCTGTCGGCGTCCGGCAGCACGGCCCGGGCGAACTCGCGCAGCTCCCGGACCGCGACGTAGTCGGCGTGTGTCTGCAGGTCGGCCAGGATGCCGGCCACCCGCTCGACACACCGTCCTGATCCTGTCCTGGCGGTGTAGACGACGGCATCGCGGGCGACCGCGCATGCCTGGTCGACGTCCCCGCTGCGCAGCCAGGTCGCGGCGAGCAGAGCGGCGTCGATCGCGCGCCGACGGACTTTGTCCTTGCCGACGCCTCCGAGGGCGTCGGCGAGCTGGATCCTGGCATCCGGCGCACGACCGAGGTCGTGGAGGCAGTGTGCGGCCTCGTCCGCGAGGTAGGCGTGGGTGAAGTAGCGGATCCAGGTGGGTTCGTCTTCCGCGCTGGCTGCGTCGAGAAGCTTCTCGGCTTCTAGGATCAGCTGGGTCGCCTCGCTTTCCCTGAGCATTCTTGCGTTCGCGCGAGCTACGACGGCGGTGATGGCCGCCCGTGTGGCTGGGCTCGCGGCGGTACCGGCTGCCGCGCGGGCGGAGGAGGCCCACCGCAGGGCCGTCTCCGGGTTCCCGCGGTGCAGGGCGAGGTGCCCGAGGTTCACAGCCACGAGGTAGGCACCGTACGACTGATCGCCGATTGCCGTCGTCAGGGCCAAGGCGCGCTGGTAGTACTCCTGGGCCCGGTCGGGGTTGCCGATGTCGACGGCCTGGTAGCCGGCAAGCTCGCAGAACCCGGCCGTGAGCTGGGCACGTTGACGCGCGACCTGTTCACCGACGGCAGGCCGGCGCAGAAGGCCTTCGAGTTCGGTGTCGATGTAGAAGCTGACCTGCCGCCAGTGCTGACGGGCCCCGTGCGTGTGGTCGAGCTGGCGGAACAAGCCGAGCATGCCCTCAGCGACAACGACGTCCTCTTCCGTGACCCACAGCGCCAGAGCGGAAGCTGGAGTTTTCGAGTTGACGGATGCCCAGTCGCTGATCAGAGCGTCTACCGTGTCGAGCTGCCGTCCGACATCGCCAACGTTGGACGCGGCTCCCTGCCCGCTGATACCTGGTCCTGGCAGCGAAAGCGCGGCCGCCGGGAACTCGCCTTTCCCTGCCTCTACTCCCGGTTGCGGAGCACCATCAGCATCCGGGTTCCCGAAGACGATGGAGCGCAACTCGTCCCGAGAGACCTTCAGCAGTCGGGCGAGCTTCGGCATCTGCCACGGGCGCGGCGTCGCCTTGCCATTCTCCCACCGGTGGATGGTCGTCCGGTCCACATCCATCGCCGTCGCCAGCTGTTCCTGGGTGTAGCCCGCGGCCCTGCGCAACACGGCGAGCCGTCCCCATCGCGTCATTTGCGCCCCCCAGAGAATTTTGGCCGCTGACTTCGCAGGTCATGGGCAGATTTTCAACATCAACGCCACACGATGCAACAAGTCTGCACTGTCACACGGGCTTTGGCTGGTGGTTCCGTATGACCCACCCAAATTCGGCAGCGCCGGTCGGCCCCACCCATCGCACAGGCTCCGGCGACTCGACGGTTGCCCAGCCCTCCCGCCCGTGTTTCGGGCGCACTCGGCATCGCCTCCAGAAAGGACACCGGCCGTGGACACAGCCTTCGCCCTTGATCCAGGTCGGTTCGTCCAGCACCCTGCCGGCCACGACGGCGAGCTTCGTGGGGCTGTGGAGGAGTTGCAGCAGGGCCGCTGGATGGCTGCCCGCGCGGTGCTGGCGAGTTCATGGGGCAACTGGCCGGTCTGGACGACTCGAACCCAGGTCCTCGCCGCTGTCGCGTCGCGTACGGATGTCCTCGACCACTGGCGAGCCGAGGCTGCAGGCAGCATCGGGCTGGTGACTCTCCTGGCGCGGGCGGCCGTGGAACGGGCTCTCATGGCGAGTGCGCAGCCGACGGATCCCCGAACGGTTGCCTGGATGGAGCACTCCGCCCGGGAGCTGTGCTGGGAGGCTGCGACCACGCTCACCGACGACCCGGTGCCGTGGATCGGCCTGCTCGCGCTGGCGCAGCTGGATCCCGGCCAGTCTCGTCCCGAGCACCGAGTTCCGGCGCCCGACCTTATGCTTCCGCCCGGACCGTGGGGGCTTCTCGCCCAGGCCCGGCGGGCGGACCCCTGGAACCGGGAGGCGTTCCACCGGATGCTCCGCGTCTGGCTCGCCCGCGGTGGCTCGGGCACGGCGACCGAGTTCCTGGCGGCTTTCCTGCCCGGTGCGCCGGCGGGGTCGCCGGTGCACGCCCTTCCGCTGTACGTGTTCGTCGACCGGTATCGCCGGGCGGCGCGAAAGGACGCGGCCCGGCTGCAGTGGACGAACGACGAGAGACTCCGTACCGCGGTGCTGCGGGCGTACGAGAACTGGCGGGCGGCGCCCGGCGAGCGGGGGCGGTGGCCGGTGGTGGACGAGAGCCATCTGGCGCACGCGCTCTGGGCGGCCCGTCGTCCCGTCGATGCTGCCGAGGTGTTCGCGGTGATGGCGCCCTTCATCTCATCCCAGCCGTGGGTGAGCGTCGGCGATCGGCCGGACGACCTCTTCCGGCAGGCCCTGTCCCAGTCGGCCGCCGCCGGCCGCTGACCTCTTCTCCCGCCCCGGTGAGCGAACCGGGACCCAACACCACCGACCTTCCTCGGAGGCTTCCTCATGCCGCGTTCTGAACGCGTTCCCCTTCCCCAAGGGGATGACGACCATCTGCAGCTACTCGGGATCAAGCCCGAACTGGTGCGCAGGATGAGCCTGTTCGGCAACTTCGCCGTCAGCTTCTCGGTCATCTCGGTCCTCAGCGGCTGCATGACGTTGTTCGGATTCGGCCTGATCAGTGGCGGCCCCGTCGTGATGATGTGGGGCTGGCTGGGTGTGGGCCTGGCCGTGCTGCTGGTCGGCATGGCGTTGGCCGAGGTCACCTCCGCCTACCCGACCAGCGGCGGCCTCTACTACATGGCCCGGCAGTTGGGCGGCCCACGCTGGGGATGGACGACGGGCTGGCTGAACCTCCTCGGCCTGCTGGGCGGGATCGCCGGAATCGACTACGGCGCCGCGAGCTTCATCGCGGCGTTCGCAGACCTGCAGTGGGGAGTGGAGGCAACCCCTGGCCTGATCCTCACGATCTTCGCCGGTGTCCTGGTGCTGCACGCCCTGCTGAACGTCTTCGCCGTCCGGGCGGTCAGCCTGTTCAACAGCATCTCCGTCTGGTGGCACATCGGCGGCGTGCTGGTGATCGTCGGCGTGCTCGCGGTCATCCCCTCCCACCACCAGTCCCCCTCCTGGGTGTTCGGGCACTTCGCCAACGGCACCGGGTGGTCGAACCCGATCTACGTGTCGGCGGTCGGCCTGTTGCTGGCGGGCTACACCTTCTGCGGCTACGACGCGAGCGCCCACTTGAGCGAGGAGACGACGAACGCACGGGTCGCCGCACCGCAGGGCATCGTCCGCTCGATCTGGGTCTCCCTGATCGCCGGGTTCGTGCTGCTGGCCGGCCTGCTGTTCGCCGTGCAGGACTACGCGGGCACCGCTGCGGCGGACGTGCCGCCCGCGCAGGTCTTCCTGGACGCACTCGGGACCACCGGGGCGAAGGCGCTGCTGCTGATCGTGATTGGCGCCCAGCTGTTCTGCGGATCCGCCGAGGTCACCGCGTGCTCGCGGATGATCTACGCCTTCTCCCGGGACAACGCGCTGCCCGGCTCAGCGACTTGGCGCAGGGTGTCTCCCCGCAGGGTTCCGGTGCCGGCGGTGTGGCTGTCGGTGGCGGTGGCGTTCGTCCTGGCGGTGCCGTCGATGTGGAACGCGGCGGCGTACGGGGCGGTCACCGCGGTCAACGTCATCGGGATGACGCCGTCGTACATCGTGCCCGTCTACCTGCGGCTGCGGCAGCGGGACCATTTCGTCCCGGGACCGTGGCACCTGGGCCGGTGGAGCCGTCCGGTGGGGATCGCCGCGGTGGCGTGGGTGGTCGTACTGACGGTGCTGGTGTGCCTGCCGCAGCGCTACCCGGTGACCGTGGAATCGTTCAACTACGCCCCCGTCACCCTGCTGGTGGTCCTGGCGTTGGCGGCGCTGTGGTGGCGGCTGGCCGGCCGGAGGTTCTCCGTGCCGGTCGTCGGGGACCCGCAGCTGGCCGCGGTCGAGGAGCAGATCGTATGAGCCCCGCGATGCGCACCGCCGCCCGCTCCCTCGCGACCGCGTCCGTCGACACCGCCGCGCCGGTCGGCCGACTGGCAGAGCTGGTGGAGGTCTTCGGCCTGGACACCGTGATGCTGGCCACCGTCGATCCGCAGGGACGGCTCAAGGGCAAGGAATTCGATGCTCAGGTGCTGCTGGCGCGGCTGGCGTCGGGGCAACTCCGCCCGGAGATGTGCGGGTACGTGATCGGCACGGACCTGGGCATGACACCCCAGGACCGCGGCACGTTCTCCTGGGAGTCCGGCTTCGGCGACATCACCCTGGTGCCCGATCTCGACCGGGCCCGCACACTCCCGTGGGAACCGGGCACCGCCGTGGTGTTCGCCCACCCAGTCGACGGTGACCGGCCGCATCCGCAGGCCCCGGCGACCATCCTGGACGAGCAGCTCGACCAACTCCAGGGCCTGGGATACGAGGTGCGGGTCGGGATCGAGACCGAGTTCGCCGTCTACGAGAGCACGGCCGCCGATGCGGCGGCGGCCGGCTGGCGAAGGCTGCGTCCGGTGACGTGGGACAACCGCGACTACTCCCTCGACCGGCCGGGCGCGGCGGTCGGGTTCTCGCGGTCGCTGCGGCAGGCCCTGGCCAGGGCGGGGCTTCCCGTCGAGGCGGTCAAGCTGGAGAGCGCCCCGGGCCAGATCGAGGTCACGTTCCCCTACGGCCCGGCCCGGGAGGCCTGCGAGCAGCACGTGCTGTTCAAGCACACCGCGCGGGCGCTGGCGGACCGGCAGGGCATGGCGGCAACGTTCATGGCGGCCCCGGCGGACGGGGTGGGCTCCGGGATGCACCTGCACCTGTCCCTGTGGGCCGGTGGCGAGCCCCTCCTCGCCCGCGCCGACGACCCGCACGCGCTGTCGGAGCTGGGTGAGCGGGCCGTCGCCGGGCTGCTGGAGGTGCTGCCCGCCACCGCTCCGATGTGGGCCCCGTACGTGAACAGCTACAAGCGCCTCGGGGGCCCGTTCGCACCGTCCAGGATCGCGTGGGGACGGGACAACCGCTCCTGCGCGGTGCGGGTGGTCGGCCACGGACCGGGCCTGCACCTGGAGGTGCGCCTGCCCGGCGCGGACGCAAACCCCTACCTCGCACTCGCCGCCGCCGTCACCGCCGTCCGCCACGGCGTCACCGCAGATCTCAAGCCCGGCGAGCCCGTCACCGGCGACGCCGGCTGGGACGAGGACCTGCCCGAGGTACCTCGCCACGCCTGGGACGCCATCAAGGCGTTCGAGACCAGCCCCCTCGCCTGCGCGTTGCTGGGCGAGCACGTCGTCGCCCACCTCGCCTCCCTCGCCCGCCTGGACGTCGACCACCACGCCGCCCGCGTCACCGACGCCGAGCTCGCGCGCGGCTTCGCCCAGGCCTGAGCCCCGGGACGGCCGCGGAGCCACACCCCCGAGCCCGCGGCCGTCCCGGTTCCACCCCACCCCCTGTTCCTGACACTGCCGGAGACCCCTCATGGACACCACCATCCGCCCCCAGAAGAAGAGCGTGAAGCCCGCCCCCACTGGGCCCGGCCTGCTGGCCAAGGCCCACCTGGTCGGCGTCACCGAGTCCGGCATGGAGGGCCTGGCTCTTTGGCTGGCCTCCCGCGGCCTGGACGTCACCGGCAGTATCGACCCCGCGCACCAGGAGAGCCCCGCCGCCGACCGGCTGCGCGCGGCCGGCGTGGAACTCATGGTCGGCTCCGACGCCGGGCACGTCCGCAACGATCGAACGGCCGTGGTGTGGTCCGGGGTGGTCGTCGCCCCGCACCCGGAACTCGACCGGGCCCAAGTTCTGGGTGTGCCGGTGCTCGCCCGCGCACACGCGCTCGCCATGCTCTGCGAGGACTTCGGCCATCCGCTGATCGCCGTCGGCGGCAGCCACGCCACCACGACCGCGGCAGCCGTCCTGGCCGCTGCCCTGGCCGACGGCCGAACCGGCTGGATCCTCAACGCCCCCGCCGTTGGCGGTACCCCCGGCCAGGGCGGCGGACGGCGCCTCGTGGTGGACCTGTGCCCGGACGCCGGCACGCACGAGGCCGCGCCGCCCGGCTCGTGGAGCCACCGCCCCAATGTCCCGAACGTGTACCAGCGGCCGTCCCCGTCGGTGGCGCTGATCACCGCCGCCACCATGAACTCACCGCACTTCGAGGACACCATCGAGGCCCTGAACGCTGCCACGAACCTCGCCCGCTCCGCTGACACCGTGGTCCTGCCGCTCTGGGACAACGGGGCGAAGATCGTGCACGAGAGGCTGAGCGACCGCCCCGGCCCCACGGTGGTGACCGTGGGCCTTGTCGAGAGCGCGGACGTGTGGGTCCTCAAGCCCCGATGGCTCGGGGAAAGCTATCTCCTCACCCTCCGCCACCAGGGCAAGCAGCACCAGTTCATCGTGCCGATCGCGGGCGACCACCACGCCCTGGCCGCCTGCGCCGCCATCGCCACCGCCCTCGTCGCTGGGGAAAGCGCCAAGACGATCGCCGAGCGCCTGGCCGAATTCAAGGGCGTGGAGCGCTCCCTGACTGAAGCCGGCACCCAGGCGCGGATCACCGTCCGCGACTCCCGCGCCCGGCACCCCCAGGAGGTCGCCGATGATGTGACGGCCGCCCGGATGCTCACCGAGGGCAACGTCATCGTCGTCCTGGAACCGGACGGCATCGCCCGTACCAGCGCTCATGCCGTTGAGTTGGGTAAGGCCCTCGCCGCCGCCCACCGTGCCGTGCTGCTGCCGGTCGCCACCCCGCTGACCGTGCTGAACGTCCCGGACCCGCTCGATGTCGTCATCAACGCCGCCAGGCCTCCCTTGGGAGCCAGCAAGGCTCACCAGGTGCGTTTGAGCCCATGCGAACCGAGCGCCGAGCAGCAGGTCGCCGACCTCGCCAAGCCCGGCGACCTGGTGCTCGTCATCGGCACCGGCGAAGCCGCCCGCTTCGGCCCCCGGCTGCTGGAGCGCCTCGCGCGAACCGGTTCCCCCACCACTGACCGTCCGTGAACCGCCCGCCGACCACCGGAGTTGCTGCTGCCATGGCCACCACCCTTCCCGCCCACAACCTGTCCGAACGCGACGCCCGGCTCCTCGTCCACATCGCCGCCGAGTCCCAAACCCGCACGATCGCGGCCGACCCCGCCCTCACCCTGGCCCCCACCGACGTCGACGCCGCCGTCCGCGCGCTGTTCACCGCCACCGGCACGCGCACCGTGCTGCAACTCGTCGCCTGGGGCGCCGCGCACAGCATCGTCACCGGCACCACCGAGCCCTGCACCGCGCTCACCAACGCAGTTCATCTCCCGCGCCGCCTCCAGCGGGTCCTCGCGGGTTGGGTCGGCGGGCGCACCGCCCCAGAGCTGGCGGCCGACTTCGGCGTCTCGACCGCCACGATGCGCGGCTACGGCCGGGACCTGCGCTCCTGGCTGGGGGTCCGCAACCAGGTGCAGGCGAGCATCGCCGCCGTCCTGGCCGGCCTGGTCCTGCTCAGCGATATCGACCCCACGTGGCCCGCCGAACCACTCGACCGTGTCATCGAACCTCGCGGCCAAGCGGCGTGAACACCCGTCGCGCCACCGGCCGGGCTGCCGTCGGGCTGGTCTGTTTCCTGCTGGGAGTCCAGGTCGGGGCCGTCGTCGTCTATCTCCTCCAGCACCGCACCAAGCTCACCCAGCCGCTCTATCTGGCGATCTTTGCCCTCGTCGCCTTCGGCACCCTGGCCGTCGCCGACCGGCTGATCACCTCACGCTCGGCGCCCAGGCGCCGTTCCGGCTCATCCTCGCAGAAACCGCTCCCACCGGACTGAACACCTGCGCTACCCATGGCGGCCGTTCGGGCCTGGGCCGCACCCCTTCGACCCCAGACGGAAGATGAGCACCTTACGACCACCTGCCGACGGACTGGCGGCCCGCGACCTGGACCGCCACCTGATCAACCGCGCGGGCGTCCTCGTCGACGCCGAGGCGCTCGCCGAGCTGCCCGTCACTCGCCTCTCTGGGGCCGCGCCCGTGCTCTTGGCCGCGGGCGCCCCCGTCTCGGCCACCATTCCCGCGCCGCTGGTGCGGCTGCTGATGCGCGCCGGCTCCATGGCGATCCCCTGCGCCCTGGTCACCGAGCGCCTGGGCCTCGGCGTGACCGGCATGCTCACCACGCAGCGCGTCCCCAACGTGTGGTCCGCGTCCGTGTCGGCGAGTGAGTCCCGCGAGCGGGGCCTCAACCCCTATCGCGCCGCAGCCCGTGCACTCGGCCGTCCGGTCGAGAACTGCCTGGTCATCACCACGGACGAGGCGGCACGCGACGCCCAAGCTGGCGGAGCACGCCGTGTACTCCTCAGCCGCGCCGGAGCCCTCAGCACGGTTGCCGGGGATGTCACCGGACTCAGCGAGCGCGAGTACGGCGTCGCTCTGCACCTCGCGCTCGGGCACTCCTACGAAGGCGTCGCCGAGCAACTCGGCTGCTCCGCCAGCTCCGCCGCCAACACGATGTCGCGGGTGATGCACCGCCGGGGCCTCACCGACCGTACCCGCGCCATCGCCGACCTCATCGTCTCCAAGCTGCTCGACACCGCCGAGCTGCGCGCGGCCCTGCCCGGCAAACTCCCGGACCTCGCCCCGTGCGACCACCAGGTGCTCTCCTTGCTCGCCACCCACGAGGTGCGCGCCGTCGCGCGGATGACCGGCACCAACCAGGACACCATCGACCGGGTCATCACCCGGGCTACCGCCAGCATCGGAGCCCGCAACCGCACCCACGCCGTCGTCATGACCCTTCTACTCGGTCGGCCCGCCCTGACCACCGTCTCCCGCGGTGCACGGTGAGGCTGGTTGAGTACCCGGAGCACTACACCCCCGATGGCTCCCCGTCGCTGTATCTGGCCGGTTCAGGCGCGGGCCGTCCCAGCTGGCAGGCCGACGCCGTCGCTCTCCTGGCTGCGGCCGGCTTCACCGGAACCATCCTCAACCCCCGGCCCACAACGTCGACGGCCTGTCTGGCCACGAGGGCGCCTTCCTGGCCTGCTCGTTCTGGCTGGCCGACGACCTCGCCATGATCGGCCGGGTGCAGGAGGCCCGCGAGCTGTTCGACAAGCTGCTCGCGCTGCGCAACGACCTCGGGCTGCTCACCGAGGAGTGGGACCCGCGCGCCAAGCGCCAGGGCGGCAACTTCCCGCAGGCCTTCAGCCACCTCGCCCTGGCCGGCACCGCCCTGCGCCTGGCCGCCTGCGAGGCCGCTCACTTCCCCGGACAGCGAGACCGCGTTCCCGTCGGCGCCCTGGCGGGCACCTGGTCCTGACGCTCCTCCACACCCATCCCAGTCCACCCGTTCCAGGAGAGCACCCATGGGCACGATCACGATCGGCAGCTTCAATCTCGACCACGACGCTTCACCAAGCACCCCAGGGGAGGCGGCCACTTCGACAGGTGGTACGCGGCCCACGAGGTGCTCGCGAAATACCCGTTCGACGTCCTCTTCCGGCAGGAGATGAGCCACTCCCGCGCCGGGGGCGGACGGCTGCTCCACGAGGCCGAGCGCATGCTCGGCATGCGCGCCTTCCTCGCGCCGACCGCGCCCCCGGAGTCGGACAACCCCCCGGGGCTGTTCGTCCGGGAAGACACCTTCCGTGTGACCGGCGTCTGGCCGCAGGAGAAGGAGTGGTGGCTGCCGCCGTGCGTCGTGTCCGTGAAGCACGGCGAGACCGGTGTCCCGCTCCAGCTCGCCTCGGTGCACCTGAGCTTCCGCCTGCCCGGACGCCGCCGGATGGAGGCCGGCAACATCGCCACCTGGCACCGGCCCGACCGCGCGGTGCTCCTCGGCGGGGACTTCAACTCGTACAGCGCCTCCGGGCAGGAGCAGCAGCCCTTCCCCGACTGGCCGAACATCCTCGACCGCACCCACCAGGAACACCGCACCCGCGGCGGCAGCGAGAGCGACACCGAGCCCGACCGCGCCCTCACCCGCGTCGGCATCGACGACGTCGCCCTCCACGCGGCGACCCGTCTCGGCCAGGCCGACGCCCTCGCACCGACCGCCAGCCAGTACCCCCACGTCAACCTGCGCCAAGGTCCGCCTCAGCGCATCGACTTCCAACGCGCCTCCCGCGTCCTGCTGCCGACGCTCAGGGAGTTCAAGGTCATCCCGCTGCCCGAGCTCTCCGACCACCCGCTCCTCGTCTCCGTCTGGGACGAGGAGGCGTTCATGACCGGCCTCGCACGCCAGCCGGAATTCGACTACCGGCAGGCCCACACCCGCTGACTCCCGCCAGCTGCCCGCCCGAAACCCGTTCACCCAAAGGAGAGGAGGACCAGCCGTGTCCGTCGCCGCAGCCCCGAGCCGGACGTCAGGCCGCTATCTCAGCCCTCAGTCGTGCCAGGGCTTCGTCCGCCCGCCCCTGGACTTCGGGCAGGCGGCGACCAGCCCGAACGACGCGCTGGAGCTGGTGCGGCAGACGATGGAGGGTCGCCCCGTCGACCGCGGCCGTCAGCTGCTGCGCAGCTCCGGTCGCATCCCCTTGCCGCAGCAGCACCTCGCCGGCGGTGATCGCCGCGATGATCCGCCACTGGGACGTCGCTGCGAGTCCGGCGGCCGGCGCCTGGTCGAGCTGCCGTACCGCTTCGGCGACCCGGCCGGTGCTCATGAGGCCTCGAAGGCGGACCTCGTGAAGGGTGAACTCGGAGAACAGCGCGGTGGGCGCCGCCTCGTCCAGGAGTCGGTGGCCGTCCTCGACCGCATCGTCGAAGACGGCGGCGTTCCCGGCGGCTCCGGCGGCTCGGGCGAGCAGGACGACCGCCTCGGCGCGTTCGGTGGCGGTGCGGGCGGTATCGCGGGCCTGTTCGAGCCGGTCCAGCGCGCGAAGGTGAAAGCCGGACTTGCGCAGCTCGTTGCCATGGTGGCGCAGCGCGTGGGCATGCAGGCCCGGATCGCCCAGGCGCCGGGCGACGCTCAGGCCCTTGCCGGTCCAGCGGGCCGCGGTAGCCAGGCGCTCCTCCGGCAGCACGTGGCCGAGCGCGACGCCGAGGCCGACCCGGGCCCGGGCGAGCAGGCGCAAGGTGTCGAGGTCGGCGTGGCCGTCGGCGGTGCGGGCCTCCAAGCGGGCGACCAGCGGCCACAACTCCGCGACGGCGGTGGTGGCCTGGCCGGCCTGGCGGGCGATCTCGGCCAGGCGCAGCACGGACTCGGCGAGCTGGATCACGAGCTGGTGGTCTCCGTCGGCGTCGTCGGTGATGCCGAAGCAGTGCGGCGGCAGGCCCAGGCGTTCGGCGATGTGCCGCAGGGCGCCGATGTCGGTGACCGTGCGCGAGCCGGTCTCGATGCGGGAGACGTAGCTGGTGGAGTAGCCGAGGTGGTCGGCGAGTTCCTGTTGCGGCAGGCCGTGGAGTTCGCGGTAGAGCTGGAGGATCTCGGGCAGGGCGCGGCGTCGCAGGATGTCCTGGGCTCTGGGGGTGGTCCAGTGCCAGCGGATGCCGCAGTAGGGGTCGATCCGGGCCACCAGTCAGGCCCGGTCCTGGAGTTCGTACCAGCGGGCGATGGAGTTCTTGTAGCCCTGCGGCATGACCAGGCTGGGCACCTCGTCACAGTGGAAAAGGCAGGCTTCCTTGTGCTCGTGGCTGACGACCGGGGGTCGGTGCGCGTCGGTGGCGGTGCAGCCGTAGGTGACGATGAAGACCTTGCGGCCGGGGATCGGCTCGTACATCCACACGTCCAGCAGCGGGCCGACGGTCGCCGTCCAGCCGCTCTCCTCCTGGATTTCCGTGACCACCCGCTGCTCGGGGGTCTCGGTGCCCTCCAGCTTCCCGCCGGGCAGCTCCCACTCCTGGCGCTCGTTCTGCAGCAGCAGCACTCGTCCCTTCGGGTCGAGCACCACGCCTTTGATGGAGATCGGGAAAGCCGTTGGCACGTAGGGCTGTTCTGTCTGTCCGGTCATCGCTTCTTCCGGGGCGCGTGGGCGGGCACGGGCTTGTCGAAGGTAGCAGTTGCGCGGCGACACGATGCCCGGCTGCCCAGTGATCGCGCTTTGACAATCTGTCACTTTCCATGGAGGCGGTCCGGCGTGGAGAGTGTGTCGCCTCCCATCCACTCGGCCCCACGAGGGAGATCCACCATGCCGTCTTTCGACATCAACGGCACCAGTGGCCAGGAGTTCACCGTAGGCGTGCTGGACGGAGCAGTGCGCGAGCAAGCCGGAGCGGAGCTGCGCTCACACGGGCTGGTGAGGCTCACCAGGCTGGGCGGGCGCGACGATGTGCTCCTCGCGGCCGGCCAGCTGATGTCCTCGCTGTGGCGGCACCGGGATGCCGACCCGGACGGGCTGACCGTCATCCGCGACACCGGCCGCCACGCCGGACGGGCGGGCTTCGCCGGCCTGGGGCGCGGCGCCCTGGCCCTGCACACCGAGTGCGCGCAGCACCCGGATCCGCCCCGACTGCTCCTACTGGCGTGCGCACGGGCTGGCGACACGGGCGGCGAGAGCCTGCTGGTCGACGCCCAGACCGTCCTCGCCGAGCTGGCCGCGCACCACCCCGCCGCCATCGACGCACTCGCCGCGGACCGGGCCGCCTACTTCGGCGGATCGAGCGGCCACTTCGCCCCGGTCCTCCAGCAGCTGCCGGCCAGCCGCTGGCGACTGCGACTGCGGCAGGACGACCTCGCCCGGTTCTCGCCCGACGCCGATGCGCACCTGCCCGCTCTTCGCCAGGCCATCGACCGGAACACCCAGCGACTGTGTCTGACCCCCGGACAAGGCATCGTGCTGGACAACCACCGCCTGCTGCACGGGCGCACCGCCTTTTCGGGCGAGCGGCTGATACTGCGCGCTCTGGGCGAGGCGCACTCCGCGCTCGCTCTCGGCCCCGGCTTCCCCGCGCCGTGGTCCATGCCAAACCCCACCGCCCCGCAAACGGAAGCCGAACCCGCGGGCACTCCCGGCGAACTGCGGCCCCGCGCAGCACAAATGACCGTCGACACGCGGTACTGCCGCCCCACCGTCTCCTGGTGATGCGGGGCGCATTCCGCGCCCCGACTCCAGGTCCCGCAAGGGAAACCCCCGAAGGAGGAGCCACCATGTCTCAGAAGATCCCGGCCGAGACCAAGGCCGCCATGTCCGTCGTCGGCGACGAGTTCGACCTCGACGTCAGCACCGTCGAGACCACCGACGCGGCCAGCCTGCAGGTCCTCACCGACGACGGCTGCGGCAGCACCTGCGGCGCCTGCACCACCGGCGTGCACTGACCCTGCCGGCTGGTGCCCCGGGTGTAAGCCCGGGGCACCAGCCACCCCCCCGCCCCGCCCCCCGCCGACATACCAGGGCCGCCCCCCAGCGCCCATCCGCGACCCCCGCGGCCAAC